>CAUSIX010000187.1:0-4005 GCA_963531555.1 uncultured Oribacterium sp. | reverse complement strand
AAAGAAGAACCTGCAGTTTGAAAGCCTCTTTGCCTTATCGAACGGCTATATGGGAATACGAGGTGTACAGGAGGAGGGGAATCACCCCTCCCTTCCTTATGTGTATATAAACGGAATCTTTGATAAGTCGGAAACCTTTATGCGGGAACTCGTCACTTTACCCAACTGGAGTGAATTAAAGTTCTATGTAGAGAAGCAATTGCTTTCTGTTGAGCACTGTGCAATCCTGGAGTATAGGAGAGCATTGGACTTAAAGACGGCGACGCTCTATAAACATGTTCTTTTAAGAGATGAATCGGGGAGAGAAACGCTTATGGAGTCCGTGCGTTTCTTAAGCAGGGAAAATGTTCATCGAATGGGCTTGAAAGTGTATTTTACACCCTTAAATTATGACGGCATTTTAGAAATAGAAAGCAGCATTAACGGATCTATCCTAAACTTCTGTGATGCACCGAGGTTTAAGGTGAAGCATAGCGTGGTCACGGAAAACAGTGCAAAGGAAGACAATATTTATCTTGAGGTAGAGACGAGAGATGACCTGCTTCATATCGGGACGGGAGCGAGTCTTTTTGCCTATGAAAATGGGGAAGAAGTGCTTCGGAATCGCAGAAGCAGCGCTTTCGGAGAAGTAGCTTTGGAATTTGCGGATTGCAAGGTGAAAGAGGGAAAGACGGTAGAAATTCTAAAATATGTTTCCGTATTTACAGAGAAGGACTGTGAAAGAGCGGTAATTCGCCCCTCCGTTTTTAAAGAACTGGAGAGTTTCCGAGATAGGGGCTTCACGGAAGAGCATAGAGCGCATAAAAAGGTTTATGATGCAATGTGGAAGCGCGCGAATGTTCGAATTAAAGGTGATTTTGAGCTGGACCGCGCGGTTCGTTTCAACATTTTCCACCTGATGAGTACCGCAAGTGAGTATGATGATAGAGTCAATGTCGGCGCAAAGCTTCTAAGCGGAGAGGAATACGGGGGTCATGCCTTCTGGGATACAGAACTCTTCATGCTTCCTTTCTTTTCCTTTGTTTTCCCGGAAAAAGCAAAGAGACTGGAATGCTATCGTTACAGACTTCTTGATGCGGCGAGAAAAAATGCGCGGAAAAACGGATATCAAGGTGCACAGTATCCCTGGGAGTCCGCTGATGACGGAACAGAGCAGTGTCCGGACTGGACGATTGAACCGGACGGCTCCTGCTACCGTTGCTATGTGGCTAAATACGAGCACCATGTTACAGCTGCTGTGATGTACGGTGCCTACAAATATGCGGAAACGACCAGAGATACGGACTTCCTCTATAAGGAAGCAGCGGAAATCTTTGTGGAGACGGCAAGATTTTGGGCAAGCAGAGTACTTTACAATGAGACGCTAAAACTGTATGAAATCCGTGAAGTGACCGGACCGGATGAGTGGCATGAACCGGTGAATAACAATGTTTATACCAACTATCTGGTGAAAGCTCCTTAATAACTGAAATGAAAGATTCACGGGAAAAGGAGTATCGAAGTCTTTGTGAGAAGCTTCATTTCACGGAGAAAGAAGCGGAAACTTGGAAGGAAATCAGCGATAAAATTTATATCCCGAAGAAAGAAGGCACGAAGATTTTCGAGCAATTCGAGGGATATTTCGATCTGTATGAAGTTCTGATAGAGAAGTACGACAAGAATGACTGGCCAATCAGACCCGAAATCTTAAAGACAATGAGTGTGACAGAAACGCAGCTTATTAAGCAGGCGGATGTGGTTATGCTCATGCATTTGCTCGGACAGGAATTTGACGAAGAGACAATTCGGGAAAACTACAATTACTATGAGAAGCGGACTTTGCACGGCTCTTCCTTAAGCCCCAGCATTTATGCTATTATGGGCTTGAAAATAGGGGACTCCTCTAAAGCTTATCGCTATTTAAGGCGGGCGGCACTCCTCGATTTATGGAATATTCAGGGAAATACCCGTGAAGGAATCCATGCGGCAAATACCGGCGGAGTTTGGCAGACCGTGGTCTTCGGCTTTGCGGGTCTCTCCCTTGATGAAAACGGAGAGCTTCATCTACAACCCCACATGCCGAAAGAATGGGAGGAATTGCAATTCAGTATTATGCATAGAGGAGAAGCTACGGAAATTACGATTAAAGGGGACAATTCCTATACCATAAGAAAGCGGGAAGAAGATGAAATATAAAGCGGTGATTTTTGATTTGGACGGAGTAATCTGCAGCACGGACCGGTTTCATTATCTTGCATGGAAAAAGATAGCGGATGATCTGGGGATTTATTTTGATGAGAACATCAACCAAAGATTAAGAGGGGTAAGTAGAGCCGAGAGCTTTCAGATTATCCTGGAAAACTATGACGGAAAGCTAAGCAGCGAGGAAACGGAACATTACCTTGATCAAAAAAACAAACTCTACCGTTCTTATCTGGAAGAAATGACGGAAGGGGACTTTCAGGAAGAGGTGAAAAATACTCTGTTGGAACTTAAGAAAAGGGGCTATCAGCTTGCTATCGGCTCTTCCAGTAGGAATGCAAAGCCTATCTTGGAGCGCTTAAAGGCAAAGGAGTATTTCGACGCCATTTCCGACGGGACGAACATTACGAAAACCAAACCGGATCCGGAAGTTTTTTTAAAGGCGACGGAAATGTTGGGATTAAAACCCTCGGCCTGCATCGTCATGGAGGATGCAAAGTCCGGAATCGAAGCCGCGAAGGCGGGAGGAATGGACAGCATCGCGATAGGAGATGCCATACCGGAGGGGATGGCGAAGTATAAGGTGGAAAGTTTTGGAGAGATTTTGGGGATTTTGTAGATTTTGTTGGAAGTTAAAGGGGGAAAAGCCGGAGATGTAATATAATCTCCGGCTTTTTTTAGTTATATCATAAGTGCACAATAAAATGAGATAAAAATCGTCATTCATGTATATTTACTCTGTGCAATATTGCTGATACTATATCAATACAACTTGGAAGCCAAGTTTAAACATATACAGCTAAGTTTAATAGGACAAGAAAGTAGTCCGGCTTCCCATACGATTACAATAAAAGGAATGCTTTTGAAAATATGAAAGTGCAACTCTTATCTAAATTTCCTGTGGATGTCTCTGATCAACAGTCTGAAACTCCTAACTATGTAAAGGCCTATGACAATTTGTATCGACTGATTATAGAGGGGGTAATTAAAGATGGAGATAAGCTTCCCAGCGAAAATGCTATGGCAAAGCATTGGGGAGTTAGTCGTGGAACCATTCGTATGGCTATGAAACGATTGGAAGAGGATGGTTACATTAATAAAAGTCAGGGTAAAAGGGCAACGGTTGCCACCTATGCCATGCATAAAAGAAATTCAATCAACTGGCTATACAATTTATGTTTAGAAGATTCTAAAGAGCCTATCACAAAGGTTCGGATGAAATGTAAGTATCAAAAGTGCGGCAAATACGTGGCCAATGAGATGGGGAAAGAGAATAGCGGCTTTTTAACTTTGGCAGTTGTTCTTGAATATTATCAGGAAGAAGAGCAGGTTGCTATTTCAACGGTTATTTTCGATGTGCATTGCATTGAAAAGTACCATATCGATATAGAGAATAAAGAATTTATCAAAAAGTTTGCCTCCGAAGAGATTTATAAATTATCTAGGAGAGCAAGGACTGTACTTAGCGTTGTTCAGTCTGAAGGAAGCAGTAAAATCAAAGGACTTTCCGCAGAAACTCCTGTAATTGTTTTTGAGGAAATTCTGTTGGGAGAGAATGATACTCCACAGTTTTACTGTAAACATCGTCTGAATGCGTTGAAATATCGCTTTTCCTTAGAGAGAAAAGCACCATTTTAATGAGGACACTTGGGAGGTGTAGGTCATGAAGAAAAGTATTGCATCATTACTAACGATGGGAGCTCTTTCCGCAATGTTAGCAGTAGCTGCTACCGGATGTGCAGTAACCGGTAAGGCGGAAGGAACAACTGCAGGCACAACGGCAGCAGGACAAAGTACAGCGGAAAAGAAGGAGAATGAAGCTTC
>CAUSIX010000186.1:0-4017 GCA_963531555.1 uncultured Oribacterium sp. | reverse complement strand
AATGCCGATGCTACGGTAACCGTTTGTCATTCCAAGACGGAAAACAGCAAAGAAGTCGCGAAGCGAGCTGATGTGTTGGTTACGGCAATAGGAAAGGCCAAGGCAATCGGCTCTTCCTATTGTAAGGAAGGGGCAACCGTGATTGATGTGGGGATTAACGTAGATAAAGACGGAAATCTTTGCGGAGATGTGGACTATGACACGGTGAAAACGGTAGCGGAAAAGCTCAGCCCTGTTCCGGGAGGCTTAGGCGCGGTGACGACTGCGGTACTTGCCAAGCACGTAGTGAAGGCGTACAAGTTACTGCACTAAATTTAATGCAAAGCCCGGGGAATAGTGTCTTTCCCCGGGCTTCATAGTATACTTTTATAGACATAGTTGAGAGTTCATTTTGGGAGGTAAAAAGATGGGTGTTTCCACTTTTAAGGGTGGTGTCCACCCCTATGATGGAAAAGAATTGGCAATGGATAAGGCCATTGTCGATTTGCGTCCTGAGGGGCTTATGGTCTACCCCCTGTCGCAGCATATCGGTGCTCCTGCGAAAGCCCTTGTAGGGAAGGGAGACAGAGTGCTGATGGGACAGAAAATTGCGGAAGCGGCAGGATTTATTTCCGCTCCGGTCATTTCCTCTGTTTCCGGCACGGTAAAGAGCATAGAAAAGAGACTGACGGTGGGCGGCAGTATGGTAGAGTCTATCGTGGTAGAGAATGATCAGGAATACGAGACAATCCCCGGCTTTGGCGAGAAGCGGGATTATACCAAGCTTTCCAAAGAAGAAATCGTGCAAATTGTAAAGGATGCCGGAATCGTAGGCTTAGGCGGAGCGGGATTTCCCACTTCCGTAAAGCTTTGCCCGAAGAATCCGGAGAAGATTGATTTCTTTCTGGCCAATGCCGTGGAATGTGAGCCATATCTTACGTCGGACTATCGGGATATGCTGGAAATGCCGGAAAAGCTTATCGGCGGTTTAAAGATTGTACTTTCCCTCTTTCCGAATGCTAAAGGAAAGATTTGCATAGAAGACAATAAGCCCGAAGCCATCCGGATTTTGACAGAGCTTACGAAAAACGAAGAAAGAATAGAAGTGATTTCCTTAAGAACGCGCTATCCGCAGGGAGGAGAGCGGCAGTTAATTTATGCCGTTACCGGGAGAAAAATCAACTTTTCCATTCTTCCTGCCGATGCCGGTGTTCTTGTCAATAATACGGATACGCTGATTGCTATTTTTGAGGCGGTTTGCGAATCAAAGCCTCTCGTAAGAAGAATTCTTACGGTTACGGGAGACGCGGTAGTACGTCCCGGGAACTTCCGTGTTCCGCTGGGAACCAATTACCAACAGTTAATTGATGCCGCGGGAGGATTCACGGAAGATCCGGAAAAGGTGATTTCCGGCGGTCCTATGATGGGAATGTCCTTATTTACCTTGGATGTACCGGTCACGAAAAACTCCAGCTCTATTTTGGCGTTTAAGGAGGATCAGGTTTCTAAAGAACCCGTTACGCCCTGTATTAACTGCGGACGATGTGCGGAGGCTTGTCCTACGAATCTTATGCCGGTTTTGATGATGAAAGCGGTTTTACAGAAGGATATTGATCGCTTTAAAGCTTTATACGGAACGGAATGTATCGAGTGCGGATGCTGTGCCTATGTTTGTCCGGCAAAGCGGCCTCTCACGCAGGGCTTTAAAGAAATGAAGAGGAGAATCAAGGCGGAACTGGCAAGGAAGGCGGAGGCAGAGAGAAAAGCGGAAGCAGAGAAGAATGCGAAAAAGAAGGGGGGAGAGTAAACCATGAAACTATTACAAATTTCATCCAGTCCCCATATCAGAGAGGATGTGAACTCTTCGTCTATCATGCGGGATGTGGTGATTGCCATGCTTCCCACGGCAATTTACGGCAGTCTGCAATGGGGCTTCCATGCTTTCTTTGTTGTGGTACTCACAACGCTGGCAGCCGTTTTGACGGAACTTGTGTATCAGAAGGCAATGAAGCTTCCCGTAACGATAAACGATTGGTCTGCCGCGGTAACGGGGATGATTCTTGCTCTGAATTGCCCGCCGAACATTCCGTTCTGGATTCCGATTGTCGGATCCGTTTTTGCCATTATCGTGGTGAAGCAGCTTTACGGAGGACTGGGGGCAAACTTTATGAACCCTGCTCTTGCGGCACGTTGTTTTCTCCTCATTTCCTTTGCAGGGAAGATGACGACCTTCACATCAGTTGGGAGTGATGCGATTTCTACCGCAACACCGCTTGCGATTTTAAAGGCGAGTCCTACGGCTACACCGGATTTAATGAATATGTTTCTCGGAAGAATACCGGGAACAATCGGAGAAGTATCGAAGATTTGTCTTCTTATCGGTGCGCTTTACCTGATTATTAGAAAGGTGATTTCTCCGAAGATGCCTCTCCTTTATATTGGAACAGTTGCCCTTTTTACCTTACTTTTCGGAAAGGGAGGAGCAAGTCCCGAGTATCTTTTTTCGGAAATTCTCGGCGGAGGTCTGATCTTCGGTGCCTTTTTTATGCTGACGGATTATGTAACTTCTCCGATTACGCCCATGGGACAGGTGATTTTCGCTATTCTTGCCGGTCTTTTAACCGGGCTTTTTCGTCTGTACGGCGGATCGGCCGAGGGAGTATCCTACGCGATTATTCTTTCCAACATTGTAGTCCCGATTATCAATAATAAGACAATCCCGAAGGCTTTTGGAAGGGAGGGTAAATAAGATGAAGAAAGATTCCTTTATCAAAGATGCACTGGTTCTAACAGCGATTACTCTCATTTCCGGCTTTCTCCTCGGCGCAGTGTATGCCGCAACAAAGGATACCATCGCGGAAGCAATCAGAGAGAAGACCAATGCGGCATACAAGGTAGTACTCGATGCGTATGATTATGATGCGGACAGCTTGAAAGAAAAACTGGAAAAGGCGACAGCGGACGGAAAGCTGGCTTCGGATAACGGTAACGCGAGCCTTTCCGAGGCAATCCTTGCCAAGGATGAGTCGGGAAATACGGTGGGGTATGTGCTGAAAGGACAGGCTGCCGGCTACGGCGGAGCCGTTGTGGTGGTAGTCGGTGTAAGCAGTGATTTGAAAGTTACGGGTATATCTTTCCCGGAAACTCTCCCGGAGACTGCCGGTCTCGGACAAAAGGCGACTCTTCCAGAGTTCTATGAGCAGTTCAAAGGAAAAGGTACGAAGCTTTCCGTAAAGAAGGGCGGCGGAGCAGGGGAAAATGAAATTGATGCCATCTCCGGCGCAACGATTACCAGTACCGCTGTGACCAATGTTGTCAATGCCGCCACGGAATTTGTGGAAGACTATGCGGAAAAGTAGGGAGGGGGATTATGAATAAGTATGTAGAGAGAATTGTAAACGGAATATTCAAAGAGAACCCGACCTTTATCATTATGCTGGGAATGTGCCCGACTTTGGCGACCACAACCAGCGCGATGAACGGTCTCGGAATGGGGCTTTCCACACTGGCGGTTCTGATGTTTTCAAACCTGCTAATCTCCGCCTTAAGAAAGGTGATTCCGGAGCGGATGAGATTACCCGGCGAAATCGTAGTAGTGGCTTCCCTCGTAACCATCGTGCAGCTCCTTATTCAGGCCTATGTGCCTTCCATATATGAGGCACTCGGCATTTACATTCCGCTTATTGTGGTAAACTGTATTATCCTGGGAAGAGCGGAGTCTTATGCCCTCTTTAACGGCCCCTTACTTTCTTTTTGTGACGGGCTCGGGATGGGACTCGGCTTTACCTTTGCTTTAGTGATTATCGGTGCGGTGCGTGAACTGATCGGTTCCGGCAGTATTTTCAATTTCCAAATCATTCCGGAAGCGTATCATATCAGTATCTTTGTTTTGGCACCGGGGGCTTTCCTTGTTTTAGCGATGCTGACCGCCATTCAAAACAAACTTCGTCTGCCTTCCGCAACGAATGGAGACGCAGTGCAGAGTGAATTTGTATGCAGCGGAAACTGCATGGGCTGTTTCTCGGATTGTAAGACGGA
>CAUSIX010000185.1:0-4022 GCA_963531555.1 uncultured Oribacterium sp. | reverse complement strand
ATGGTTTCAAAATAGAGGAACTGACCATACTCGTTCTGTACGCCTTTTCTGGCCAGAAGCTCATTTTCCAAACGAATCCCGTGAGAGCCTTCGATATACAGTCCGGGCTCATCGGTAATCACCATTCCTTCCTGAATTTCCTCCGTTTCTCCGGCCCTATACTTATAGCGGAATCCGGCAGGACCCTCATGAATATTGAGAAGATATCCTACCCCGTGTCCGGTGCCGTGGTTATAGTTCAGTCCCCGGTCCCAGAAAGGCTTTCTCGCGAGAATGTCTAAAGTGAGCCCGGTGGAGCCTTGCAGGAACTTGGCACTGGCAAGCTGTAAATTGCTGATGGCAACAATCGTGAAATCCTCTTTCATCTTCTGTGGAACTTCGCCCAGAGCATAGGTTCTTGTAATATCTGTGGAACCTTCATAGAAGCCGGCTCCGGTATCACTAAGGTACAAACTTCCTGCCTTAAGCTCTACATCCGTTTCCGGAGAGGAGGAGTAGTGCACGATAGCAGAGTGAGGACCGTACGAAGAAATCGGCTCAAAGCTGTCCCGGATAAAATTTCCCATTTCGGCGCGGAATTCATCCAGTTTTTCGGAAGCACTCATCTCCGTGATTCTTATCTTTCCAAGATTTTCCTTCAGCCATTTCATAAAACGGACGTGCGCAACACTATCTTTGATTTCCGCCTTCTTGATATTCTCGACTTCGACCGGATTCTTCAGGGCCTTCATGAGAATTTCCGGATTTCTCTTGTTTACGATAGAAACAGCATTCGGGATATTGTTGAAGATGGCATAGTTTAGCTTAGTCTTATCAATGAGGACAGTGGCATTTTCCGGAAGTTTTTTTACATCCTCATAGATGGCGTTATAGGGATGAAGCGTTACGCCGACTTTTTCCAAGATGGATTTTAGCTTATCATCCAGTTTTCTCTCATCGATATAGAGCTCGAAGCTGTCCTTCCTTATGATGGCATAGGAGAGAACAAGCGGGAAGAAATCGATGTCATTTCCCCGAATGTTCAAAGTCCAACAGATATCGTCCAAGGTGGAAACGATGTGGGTATCACAACCTGCATCCGCCATCTCTTTACGAATACGGGAAAGCTTCGATTCGGTGCTTTCTCCACTGTATTTTTCCTCCAGGAACCAGACAGGCTCTTCGGAGAGAGATGGACGATCGGTCCAGATGGCATCAATCAAATCTTCCTGATAGTCTATTTTGGCTCCGTTTTTCTTGGCGATACTTGCATATTCATCGCCTTCTCCGACAGAGACCACGCGTCCGTCGAAGGAAAGAGTCTGTCCGGATTTTAATTCGGCCTCAAGGTACTCCTCTATAGTCGGGACACCCGGCTCAAACATCTTCATCAGCGTAACGCCTGTTCCTTCCAGCTGCTTTGCAGCTTGCAGGAAGTAACGTCCGTCCGTCCAAAGTTTCGCGTCATGGAGCGTGATTACGGCTGTTCCTGCAGAACCGGTGAAGCCGGTGATATAAGCTCTTGCTTTGAAGTGTTCTCCGACGTACTCACTCTGATGGAAGTCTGCTGTCGGAACAATATAGATATCAATATGTTTTTCCTGCATACATTTACGCAATGCGGAAAGTCTCTCCGGTACGGTCATAGTTTTCCTCCTTAATAAAATATGGTTTGGCAGAGTCATGTTTATTCGCAACAAAGATGTGTGTAAACACAATATCTTATCGCAAGATTTTCTCCTGCCCGAACAATTTTGTCTTGCTGAAGAAGCAAGCTTTTTCATTGTACCGCAAATTAGTCTTTGCTAAAAGTCTTTATCATTAGGAAGACAGCATAAACTTGGAGATTGCATTTTTTTCTCTGCTTATATACACTATTCCTATATACACTTTTGTATAGAAATCATTTCTCGATTTCAGAGCGGATTTTGTCAGAAAAATAGCTTGAACTTGTTATTTCAAAAAAAGAGGTGAAGATATGATTTATGGTGCATTGGAAGCCGGCGGAACCAAGATGATTTGTGCAGTGTGCAAGGAAAACGGAGAAATTTTGGAACAATGTTCCATTCCTACCCGGGAACCGGAAAATACCGTTCCGGAAATCATTTCTTATTTTAAAGATAAGAATATTGTTTCTCTCGGCGTTGCCTGTTTCGGGCCTATTGATCTGGATAAAGATTCTCCGACTTATGGTTATATTACCGCCACCCCTAAGCTGCAATGGCAAAATTATCCCTTGCTTCCGGTTCTGAAAGAAGCACTTTCCGTTCCGATGGGATTCGATACCGATGTAAACGGCTCCTTATTGGGAGAGCTTACCTATGGAGACAGTCAGGGAATCGAGAACGCCGTCTATATTACGATTGGAACGGGAATCGGCGGCGGGGTTTGTGCGAACGGTCGCTTGCTTCACGGTATGCTGCATCCCGAGCTTGGGCATATGAAGATGGTTCCTCATAAAAAAGACGCTTTCCCGGGCGTTTGTCCCTTCCATCAGAGTTGTTTTGAAGGTATGGCATCCGGACCGGCAATCGAGGCCCGATACGGGAAAAAGGGGTCGGAACTCTTCGAGGAGACTTCCGTTTGGGAAATCGAAGCGTATTATATAGGTCAGGCTCTTTGCAACATTATTCTGACCTTGAGTCCTGAGAGAATCATTCTCGGGGGCGGCGTGATGCACCAAACGCAGCTTTTTCCTCTTATTCGGGAGGAAGTAAAAAAACAGCTGAACGGGTACATAAAGACGAAGGAGTTGGAAGAGATAGAGCATTATATTGTACCTGCGAGCCTGAATGATAACCAGGGGGTCTTAGGATGTCTGAAGCTGGCTATTGATGCAAAAAAAGAAGAGCGGGAATAAACGTAAAGGACGGAAGATGAAGGAATTACAGGAGAAATGGATACAAACATACGGAAACGGGATAAAGTGGCTCATCATCGGTATTCTTAGCGGAGCCGTGGTGGGCAGTATAGCGGCTTTTTTTGCAAAGGGAATTCAAGTTGTCAGTCAATTTAGACAGGCGCACCCACTCATTATAGCCCTTCTTCCTTTTTCGGGACTTCTGATTGTTTTGTCCTACCATCTTTTTTCTGTTCGGAATCCCAAGGGAACAAATCTGGTTTTGGAATCGGTCCGTGATGGACAGCCGCTTCCTTACTATATGGCGCCGCTTATCATTTTTTCAACGGTGATTTCTCATCTTTTCGGTGCCTCTGTAGGAAGAGAGGGAGCCGCTTTACAGGTGGGGTCTTCACTCGGCTCCAGCATCGGAAAACTTCTCCGCTTAAAGGAAAAGGAGAGAAAGAGGATGATGATGTGCGGTATGAGCGCGGCATTTTCGGGCCTCTTCGGGACTCCCCTTGCCGCTGCGGTTCTCTCCATGGAAATCTGTACGGTTGGACATATGTATTATACGGCACTGCTGCCGTGCACGGTTTCGGCTCTGGTGGCCCATTTTTTTGCGGAGCGCGTTCTTAAGGTGACGGAGCCTGAGCTCGCCTTGAAAATGGTTTCCGAGATAGACTGGAAGTCCGCTCTGGCGACGATAGCACTTGCCATTGTTGCTTCTTTAGTGAGCGTTCTTTTTATCCTTTCCGCACATAAGGCGAAGTCTCTCTTTACAAAATATATTCGAAATCCCTATTTCCGCATTATGCTAAGCGGTGCCTTGGTTTTCTTAGGGACTCTTTTAGTAGGGAGCGGCACCTATAACGGCACCGGAATGGATATTATCGTGAAAACCATACAGGAAAGCGGCTACAGGGTTTTCTTTTTGGCATTTCTTTTGAAAATTCTTTTTACAGCCGTTTCTTTAGGCGGAGGTTTTCAAGGTGGGGAAATCGTCCCGTCGCTTTTTATCGGGGCAACACTCGGTAATGCTATGAAGAGCTTTCTCCATTTGGATCCGGGACTTTGTGCAGCCCTCGGTATGGCTTGTGTTTTTTGCGGCGTTACGAACTGTCCTCTTTCCGCCTTATTGATCAGTTTTGAGCTGTTCGGCTTTCATGCTTCTTCCTACTTTATTTTGGCTATAGCGATAAGC
>CAUSIX010000184.1:0-4085 GCA_963531555.1 uncultured Oribacterium sp. | reverse complement strand
CGGTTTAGGGGGTAATGACGAGAGAGAACAGACCTTAAACCAGCTTCTTACGGAGATGGACGGTTTTGACAGCTCGAAGGCGATTATCCTTCTCGCGGCAACCAACCAGCCCGACCAGTTGGATCCTGCGCTTCTTCGTCCCGGTCGTTTTGACAGAAGAGTTCCGGTGGAACTTCCGGATTTCCAGGGAAGAGTGGATATTTTAAAGGTTCATGCCAAGAAGATTAAAATGTCTGACAATGTGAATCTCGAGGCCATTGCGAAGGCCGCTCCCGGTGCATCCGGTGCGGAGCTTGCCAATATCATCAACGAGGCAGCTCTTCGTGCCGTTCGTGCGGGGAGAGAAAGAGTGATTCAGTCTGATCTCGAAGAGTCCATTGAAGTGGTTATTGCCGGATACCAGAAGAAAAACAAAGTTATGACGGATAAGGAAAAGCTGATAGTGGCTTATCATGAGGTGGGGCATGCTCTTGTCGCGGCAAAGCAGAAGGAGTCCGCTCCGGTCCACAAGATTACCATTATTCCGAGAACCTCGGGAGCCTTGGGCTATACCATGCAGGTAGAGGAAGAGGGAAACCATTATCTTTATTCTAGGGAAGAGCTGGAAAATGAAATTGCAACGTTGACCGGCGGAAGATGTGCGGAAGAACTCATTTTCCACACCTGCACAACCGGGGCATCAAACGATATTGAGCGTGCTACGAAGTCCGCAAGAGCGATGATTACCCGCTACGGTATGGCGGACAGCATTGGTATGGTGGCGATGGAGCAGCTGCATAACCAGTATCTTGGCGGTGATTCGACACTGACGGTTTCTCCGGAAACACAGACGAAGATTGACGAAATGGTTGTGGCACTCGTGAAGAAGCAACATGATAAAGCATATAAGATTTTGGAAGATAATATCACGAAACTGCATGAAATCACGAAGTTCCTCTATGAGAAAGAGACGATTTCCGGGGAGGAATTTATGGAGATCTTAAATCGCAAGGATGTAGATCCGTCCGTAGTGGCACGGGAGGAAGAGTAGAAGAAATGTGCCATCCGGGAAGAAGAGGAATAAAGGATTTGGCGAGGAAATTGCCGAATGCCAGAGGATAAAGTTTGGAAAAATTCCGGATGTTTCCGGAATTTTTTTCTGTATAAAGGAGCTCTTTTCAAGTGTAAAAAAGTTTTTCCTGTATAAATTACTATAGTAAAGTCTTACTATGATGTGCTATTTTAAAGGTAGTAAAGAAAAGGGAAGATTGTGCGTGTTCAAAAAAGAGTTCGAGAAGATTTTACAGAGGATTTCACAGAAGATTTCATGGAAAATCGGGGAGAAATTATGAAAAGAGACTTGGATTATCTTCGTTTGTTAACAAAATCCTTTCCTACCGCAAATCAGGCGGCGGCAGAGATAATCAACTTGAAAGCAATTTGTGCACTTCCCAAGGGAACGGAATATTTTTTTTCAGACCTTCATGGGGAAAGTGAGGCCTTTATTTTTCTTATGCGGTCGGCTTCCGGTGTAATTCGTGATAAGATTTCGGAAATATTTTCTCATTTTCTTCCGGAGGAAGAACAGCTTCGTCTGGCTAATTTGATTTATTATCCGAGAGAAACTTTTTTAAATAGGGAAAATCGTTTTATTGAAGATAAGGAATGGCAGAAGATTACGATTCATCGCTTAACGGCACTTTGTATGAAAATTG
This sequence comes from uncultured Oribacterium sp., assembly GCA_963531555.1. Classification (GTDB taxonomy): domain Bacteria; phylum Bacillota; class Clostridia; order Lachnospirales; family Lachnospiraceae; genus Oribacterium. Next base: position 2,391 of record CAUSIX010000184.1, on the reverse strand, counting down.
CATCTAAGTATACGAGATCCAAAGTGAGAAAGAAACTCCCGAAGGATTTTGCCTATGCGATTGATGAACTTCTTCATGATGAGGAAGAGGATACAAAACTTTATCATAAGGAGATTTTACAGGGAATATTGGACGTCAATCGGGGGAGAGAATTTATCATCGCTCTTTGCGAATTGATTCAGAATCTAAGTATAGACAGTCTGCATATTATCGGAGACATATTCGACAGAGGGCCTCATCCGGACCGTATTATGGAAGAACTGATGTGCTTTCACGATGTGGATATTCAGTGGGGGAACCATGATGTGGATTGGATGGGGGCATATGCCGGAAATCCCGCCTGCATTGCCAATGTTCTTCGCATTGCGACTTCCTATAACAGTTTTGATGTTTTGGAAGACGGCTATGGAATAAATCTCCGGCCTCTTTCGATGTTTGCGCAGGAAATCTACGGGGACGATCCCTGCAGCTGTTTTTATCCGCATCTTTGGGATAACAATGTGGCGGATTCCGTGGAACCGGAGCTGGCTGCCAAAATGTGCAAAACCATCAGCGTTATGATGTGGAAGGAAGAGGGACAACTGATTCGGCGACATCCGGAATACGGATTGGAACACAGGATGCTCTTAGATAAAATTGATCCGGAAAGGGGAGAAGTAGAGATTGACGGAAAAAAATACCCGATGAAAGATTGCCATTTTCCGACGATTGATTGGAATAATCCTTATCGTTTATCGGATAAAGAAAAAGAGCTCATGGATACGCTCATTTATAGCTTTACCCATTCCAAGCTTTTAAAAAGGCATATGGATTTTTTCTTTACCCATGGTTCCATGTATAAAATCGTAAATCACAATATTCTATACCATGGTTGTATTCCGATGACGGAGGAGGGGGATTTTTTATCCATGTCAACTAGAGACGGGGAAGTTTTCGGAAAGGGGCTTATGGATTACTGTGAGCAAAAGTGTATAGAAGCTTACTTTATGAATCGCGATTTGGACCCGAACGGGAAGCTTTATGCTACGGATTTCTTTTGGTATCTTTGGTGCGGGCCGAGGTCGCCCCTTTTCGGAAAAGATAAGATGACTACATTTGAGCATTGTTTTATTGAAGATCCGGAAACGCATAAAGAGCAGTATAACGCCTACTATCGTTGGATAGAAAAAGAAAACTATGTGGATAAGATTATCGAGGAATTCCATGAAAATCCGGAGCTTTCTCATATTATAAACGGGCATGTCCCGATAAAAAGTAAGAAAGGGGAAAGCCCGATTAAGGCTTCCGGAAAATTATTTATTATTGACGGGGGAATATCCAAGGCGTATCATTCTAAAACCGGTATTGCGGGGTATACTTTGATTTATGATTCTAAACATCTCTCTCTTGCAGAGCATAAGGACTTTCATAAGGGAGAAGAAAACACCCCGGACATTCGCATTGTGGAAAGGATGAAGAGCAGAATACGTATTGCAGAGACGGATAAAGGGACGGAGCTTCGGAAACAGATGGAAGATTTATGGGATTTACTGGAGGCTTACGGAAACGGAGATTTGAAAGAAAGTCTGAGAGAAGGATAAAAGATAGAAAAGAGGTAGTATGGGGAAAAAGACAGTGATGGTAGATTTGACAAAGGGAAAACCGATGAGCCTTATCATCGGTTTTGCTTTGCCTATGTTTTTAGGGACTTTATTTCAGCAGTTTTACAGCATGGTGGATACCATTATCGTAGGGAAACTTCTCGGCTTAAATGCTTTGGCGGGTGTCGGTTCTACAGGTGCGATAAGTTTTATGATTAATGGTTTTGTCATCGGACTATGCTCCGGATTTGCCATTCCGGTGGCGCAGAAGTTCGGGGCGAAGCAGGAGAGCAAACTGAGGAAGTATGTAGGAAACCTGCTTTGGCTGAGTATTATTTTTTCCCTTGTTATGACGGCTTTGATTGCCCTGGCAACGGACGGGATACTCCACTTTATGAATACGCCGGAAGAAACTTTTTCTTATGCCTTTGACTATATTTTTATTATTTTTCTGGGGATACCGACCACCTTTTTATATAATATGACGAGTTCGACAATCCGTGCTCTCGGAGATTCGAAGACACCGCTCTATTTTCTGATTTTTGCCGCAGTTTTGAATATCATTTTAGACTATTTAAGCATTCGCTTTTGGGGCTTCGGGGTGGACGGTCCGGCCTATGCTACGGTGATATCCCAGCTGCTTTCCGGTCTTTTGTGCCTTTTCTATATGAGGAAGAAGTTTCCTATTTTGCATTTTCAAAAAGGAGAACTTAGATTGGAAAAGCATTACTACAAGAGACTATTGTTTATCGGTGTTCCGATGGGCTTACAATACAGTATTACGGCAATCGGTTCCGTAGTTCTGCAGACG
>CAUSIX010000183.1:0-4107 GCA_963531555.1 uncultured Oribacterium sp. | reverse complement strand
GGCAAATCTTTCCCATTTTCATTAATTCTAAAATAGCAAGAAAACTGACCACAGTTTCACTTCTTCCTTTAGCATTCTTCAGCATCTGTCGGAAAGAAAAACGGCCATGCTTTCTTGCATAGGCAAGGACATCCCTGATTTTCCCCTCTAAGCTGATTTTTTCTCTCTTAATCTTTCCAAAATTGGAACGAAGCGTATCTTTTCGATCCTCCTTCCTTCGAAGAATTTCCTTCATCGTTTCCCGAAGACGAAGTAAATCAATTCCTCTAAGGAGAGCGCTAAGGTCGAGAGGCGGACTGTACCGTTCCACCTCCTCCGGAACACTGGCTTCTTTCCGGATACTGAGCGGTGCGGATTCCTCTTTTTTACTGAGAAGCTTGCTCATTTTCTTATACTTTTTATATTCCAAAAGTCTTTCAACAAGCTCTTCTCTTGGATCGACCTCCTCCTCTTCCCCTTCCTCTTTCGGAAGAAGCATCTTGGCCTTCATTTCAAGAAGCGTAACCGCCATAATCAGAAAATCGGAAACAATCTCCAGATCCTCTTCCTCCAAGTGATTGACATATTCCAAGTACTGCTCCGTAATTTCCGCAATGGGGATATCATAAATATTGATTTTATTTTTTTCAATCAAATGCAGAAGGAGATCCAAAGGTCCCTCAAACGCATCCAATTTATAAGAAATAATTTTATCCCTCTCCGTAAGCATTTTCTCTCCTCATAGCACTTAGATAAGTGCTTTTTCCCTTCCCGCGAGTACTTATCTGCTTGATTTTACTCTTCCTCCGGGCACAAGTCAAAGCAGGAAAGCTCCGGGAAATTGTTAAGCCTCAGATTAATCGTATGGGTTCCGAGTCCCCTGCTGATGAAATAATACTGCTTTCCCTTTTTAAAGAGGCCTCTCGGCTCTCTTACAAAAAAACGATACTGCGGTGTCATCAAAGCAAAAAAAGGAATCCCTATTGCACCTCCATGAAAATGTCCGCATAAAAGAAGATCCTCTCCCAAAGACAAAGCCTCTTCCTTATAAAAAGGACTGTGCAAAAGAACGATTCGAAAAGCGGAGGAATCCGCACGCTTCTCTCCCGCTAAACTCTCTTCTTCCTCTCCCTCTATCTTCTCTTCCTCTATCTTCTCTCCACTCGTATTCGTTTCCTCTTCCGAAAACGCTTTCCTCCACTTCTCCTTTACGGCATCCTCTAAGGGCTTTTTCTCCTTAAAAAGCAGAGGCTGATAATACGAAATATCCAGAGGAAAACCGGCAAGAAAGAGGCCTTCCGATAAGAAGATCCCTCTTCCGTCCACAAGCACTACTCCCTCTAACGCCTTCTTAAAAGCCGAAACCTGCCCCTTTTCCTCCTTCTTGGAAAGAAGCTTTTCCTCATGATTTCCAAAAGAATAATAGACTTTATACTTTCTTTTCAGACTATCCAGTAAAGAAATCCCCTTCTCCGCCTCATCCCGGATATCCGTATCTTCCGAAGAATGGCTGATGGGAAAGTCACCGCCAATGAGAATAAAATCCGGTTTCAGTTCTTGAATTCGCTGAAGAAGAAGCGCATTTCCCTCTCCGAACTCCTTCTCGTGTAAATCACTTAAGAAAACAAAACGACATTTCTTTTTGATTTTCCCGGAATATATCCTTTAATAATCCTTTTTCTGCTTATTTCTTTCCCCGCGGTAATTTATATATACGGTTATTAAAATACCGCACAATTTTCGGAGAATTAACATTTCCGTCCTTCCTTCGAAAATAAAAACGTCCGTGTTACTCTGAACTTGAAGTAGAAGTTTCCTTGTTGTCCAAAGTAGAGAGGCAGGTTATATGATTAGTTATGCCCCCTTTTGGCAACTGATGAAGAAGAAAAGAGTAAGCCAATATCGCCTTATCCATGAACGAAAGCTTTCAGCCGGTCTTCTTAATCGACTAAGGAAGAATCAGCCGGTCTCTACGGAAAGCTTAAGAAAAATCTGCATGCTTTTCTCCTGCGGTGTATCCGATATTGTGGAATGCCTGCTCTAAAAAAGCAGTCGTATGCCGTACTTAAGGAATAGTTCTCCTTGCAATACAATAGGCTTCGCAGGCAACACTCGTTAAAAACAAAATACGGCAAGCTTCGTAGGCAACGCTCCCTTAGAATGTTAAAAGGTCTGATAGAGCTCTTCTACCGGACCTTTTTCTTATTATATAGAGGAAATATCCTCTCCGGACGTCTGCCCTTCCACTCCTTCCGTCTCACGATTTTCCGGAAGTTCCTTTCCTTCTTCCGCTGAAGAAGCAGCCTTTTCTCCTCTTACATCGGAAAGAATCTCCATAAATTCCTTACCGGTAATCGTTTCCTTTTCAATAAGGAACTTCGCAATTTCGTCTAAGGCAGTTCGATTGTCCGAAAGAATCTTCTTCGCTTCCTCATAACATTCCTTTAAAATGCGGGAAACCTCCGCATCCACCTCTGTCGCCGTATCGTCACCGCATTCCAGAACCGCTCTACCCGAAAGATACATATTTTCCTGACGGGCAAGCCCCATAAGGCCGAACTTCTCGGACATCCCGTACTGCGTGACCATTGCTCTCGCAATCTTCGTTGCCTTTTCAATATCGTTGCTCGCTCCCGTAGTCACCGTCTCAAAAACAAGCTCTTCCGCCGCTCTTCCCGCTAAAAATTCCACAATCATAGCATGCAATTCCGACTTGGTATTTAAATATTTCTCTTCCTCCGGAACCTGCATCACATAACCGAGAGCTCCCATGGTTCTCGGCACAATGGTTATCTTTTGTACCGGCTCGGAATCTTTCTGAATCGCCGCAACAAGCGCATGCCCCACCTCATGATAGGAAACGATTCTCCGTTCCTCCTTGGAAAGAATTCTGTCCTTCTTTTCCTTTCCGACCAGGACAACTTCCACCGCTTCAAAAAGATCCTTCTGGCTCACCTTTTCTCTTCCGTGCTTTACCGCGGTAATGGCGGACTCGTTCATCATATTGGCAAGATCCGCTCCCACCGCCCCGCTCGTTGCGAGGGCAATTTCATCAAAGTCCACCGTGTCGTCCAGCTTTACGTCCTTCGCATGAACCTTCAGGATATTCACTCTTCCCTTTAAATCCGGTTTTTCCACGATGACTCTTCGATCAAAACGTCCCGGACGAAGGAGAGCCGGATCCAGAATCTCGGGACGGTTGGTTGCTCCCATCACCATGATACCCTTTGCCGCATCAAAACCGTCCATCTCGGAAAGGAGCTGGTTCAAGGTCTGCTCTCTCTCATCGTTTCCGCCGTAACGGTTATCTCTGCTCTTTCCGATGGCATCAATTTCATCAATGAAAATAATACAGGGTGCCGTCTGATTGGCCTGTTTGAAAAGGTCTCTCACTCGACTTGCCCCAACACCCACGAACATCTCCACAAAGTCCGAGCCGGAAAGAGAATAAAACGGCACCTGCGCCTCTCCGGCAACCGCCTTCGCAAGAAGTGTCTTTCCCGTTCCGGGAGGCCCTACAAGAAGGGCGCCCTTCGGAAGCTTCGCCCCGATTGCGGTATACTTCGCGGGATTATGCAGAAAGTCCACAATCTCCACAAGACTTTCCTTGGCTTCGTCCTCACCGGCAACATCTTTGAAGCTGATTCCGGTCTCCTTTTGCATATACATCTTGGCATTGGACTTTCCGACACCCATGATGCCGCCTCCACCGCCGCCCATCCGCTTTGCCATACCGTTCATAAACCAGAAAAGAAGCACAAAGGGCAGAACCACGCTAAGCACGATTTGTAAAATAAAGCCGGAATTATCCGGTCTCTTCCTGATAATCGTTACATTATGAAGGTAAAGCCTTTCCACAAGCTTCTCCGCATCCGCATTAACAGGCACAACAAAATACACTCTTTCCTGCCCGCTGAACGGAAACAGGCCGCTCTCCGCATTTCCTTTTCCTTCCGCACTCGACCCGCCTTCACTTTCTGCAGCGCCGTCCACATTTTTCGATGCGGACTTCGGGTAGACGGTAATCTGCCCGTCTCCCCACTCCACCTTATCCACGAGGTTACGATCCACCATAGAAAGGAATCGGCTATAGCTCAGCTCCTGATTAATTCCCCTTCCGGTAAAACG
>CAUSIX010000182.1:0-4116 GCA_963531555.1 uncultured Oribacterium sp. | reverse complement strand
AGACGATGCCGTAGCTTGGCATGAAAGAGGAGAGAAGGTCGTTCTGGTACGTCTAGAGACTTCTCCGGAAGATATTACAGGTATGAAGAGTGCACAGGGTATCCTGACCGTTCGTGGCGGTATGACTTCTCACGCTGCCGTAGTGGCACGTGGTATGGGAACCTGCTGTGTAGCCGGTCTTGGCGATATCGTCATGGATGAGGCAAACAAGAAGTTTACCCTCGGCGGAAAGACCTTCCATGAGGGAGACTACATTTCCATCGACGGAACTACCGGAAATGTCTATGAAGGCATCATTCCGACAGTGGATGCAACCATTGCCGGTGAGTTCGGCAGGATTATGGGCTGGGCTGACAAGTACAGAAAGCTTGCCGTTCGTACCAATGCCGATACACCGCATGATGCAAAGAAGGCAAGAGAGCTCGGTGCCGAGGGTATCGGACTTTGCCGTACAGAGCATATGTTCTTTGATCCGGAGAGAATCTTCGCTTTCCGTGAGATGATTGTCTCCGATACGAAGGAAGAGAGAGAAGAAGCGCTGGAGAAGATTCTTCCGTATCAGCAGGGAGACTTCGAAGCTCTTTATGAGGCATTGGAAGGGAATCCTGTAACCATCCGTTTCCTGGATCCGCCTCTTCACGAGTTCGTACCGCAAGAGGAAGAAGAGATTGAGAAGCTTGCCAAGGCAAAGAACAAGAGCGTGCAGGAGATTAAGGACATCATTGCCTCCCTCCACGAGTTCAACCCGATGATGGGACACAGAGGACTGCGTCTTGCCGTAACCTATCCGGAAATTGCCGTTATGCAGACGAAAGCCGTTATTCGTGCAGCCATCAATGTACAGAAGAAGCATCCGGATTGGAAGGTCGCACCGGAAATCATGATTCCGCTTACTGCTGAAGTAAAGGAATTTGACTATGTGAAGAAAGTTGTAGTAGAGACGGCTGACGAAGAGATCAAGAAGGCCGGCGTAAATCTTTCTTACCAGGTAGGTACCATGGTAGAGATTCCGAGAGCCTGCCTCACTGCGGATGAGATTGCAAAGCATGCTGATTTCTTCTGCTTCGGTACAAATGACTTAACGCAGATGACCTTCGGTTTCTCCAGAGATGATGCCGGAAAGTTCCTGAATGCGTACTACGACAAGAAGATCTTCGAGTCCGATCCGTTCGCTAAGCTCGATCAGGTTGGTGTAGGTAAGCTCATGAAGATGGCGATTGACCTTGGAAGACCGGTCAACTCTCACTTACATGTAGGTATCTGCGGAGAGCACGGTGGAGATCCTTCTTCCGTTGAGTTCTGCCATAATATCGGTTTGGACTATGTGTCCTGCTCACCGTTCCGTGTGCCGGTTGCTCGTCTTGCAGCTGCACAGGCAGAGATTAAGAATCCGAGAAAGTAAAGCTAAGTATGGAGGCTTTCATACGGGAATGCTCCCGGTATGTCCTCAATCTGAAAAGAGTCGTGCAAAGCACGGCTCTTTTTTGTGGCAAAATATTAAAAAATAGATATATTTTTAAAAAAACTGTCGATAATATAATTCAAGGAACGAAAAGCTTTGACAATAAAGGGTTGAGATAGAGAAAGAGAAAAGGGGGGAGAGAGATGAAGGGCACAAGGAAAACGAGTAAAGCATTACTTCGTTTCTTTGTGTTGCAGTTCATTTTTATTTTCTTACTACATGGAACGCTTTTTCCCTTTTCCACCACGGTATTTGCCGAAACCGTAAGACCGGCGAAGGTGGCTATCCCTATTTCGTTAGAAATGGAAGGAGAGGATAACCCGGAAGAAAGCTTTTATTTTGTTATTGAAGCCAAAACATCCTCTTCTACGCTTCCTGTTCCCGATACAGTAGAAATTCATTTAGCGGAAAAAGGGAAAAAGGGAGAGGCAAAATTTCCGGAACTGCAATTTAAGGAAGAATCTTTTGCTGATAATGAGAAATTTGTATATCGCATACGGCAAATTCCGGGAAGCAACGAAAACATGCAGTATGACGAGAAAAGTTATACGGTTAAGGTGAGAGTGAACCGACAGGATAGGGATGCTCTCGGAAATCATCAAGACCCCTATTATGCGGCAGCCTTGGTTGTCACGGAAGATGGCAGTACGGATCCGGATAAGCGTGATATGAAACAGGGAAGGATTGTTTTTACAAATAAGTATATAAAACCGGTGAAACCGACAGAACCGCCTAAACCGACAGAACCTCCTACGCCGACAAAACCGCCTGAACCGAAGATTCCTAAAAAGCCGCCTGTCCCTCCCACCGATACGGTGAAGAATCCCAAAATTTATCATCATGTTCCGAAAAAAACAGTGGAGATTTTGAAAGAAATTCCGAAGATATGCTCAAAGGTTTTAAAAGCGACCAGAGATGTTGTTACCGGAGATGAAAGTGGAATGTTCTTTTTCGGTACTTCCTTCAGTCTTTCTGTTTTCGGCGTATTTTTATATTTCTTTAACAGAGATAAACGAAGAGAAAAAAGGGAGAGGCATGAATGGGACTAGAAACAAGATGTCTTAGGCTTCGCCTGCGCCACTTGTTAAGAATAAAGAATTTCTAAAGAACTTGACACCCTGTATACAGGGTGTTATTCTTTAACGAGACTTAGCACTCGATGTATAAGATTGCTAACAATATCATAAATTAGAATTATGAGACTAAAAAAGGAGGAGGAGCGAAGACGCTTCTTTTCCGCATTTAAAGGGGAAGCAGGAAGATGAATAAATTAGTGGAAGCACTAAAGAAATGGATAGAAAAGAGAGAAGAAGGAGTAGAGAGAAAGGGGAGAATTTCCGCCATTTCCAGAGCGATTCCGAAGACTGAGGGAGAGGCCTGTTCGGAGAGAAGGAGCGGAGAAGAGGAGAAGCAGATAGAACCGGAGAAGAAGGCGGAACAGGCAAAGCCAAATGGAAAGACAGGAGAGACTTTGCAAGCATTTTCCGGAGAAGAAAAAGACAGAGGAGGAGAGATTATGCGGGTAGTACCGGTTTATAATATGATGATTTTACCGAATTCCCATATTTATTTTCAGATAGATAATTTCAGGACTTTAGCAGGAAAAACGGTAGAAGAAGGCGATAAAATCCTTTTAGCCGTTTTACATAAAAATGAGGTGAATACCGGAGCACTCCATAAAGAGGAAGTGCACCCTATCGGATTAGAGGGAAGAATTAAAGAAATCAGTAAGGATGGGTATGCGGTAGTGGTAAGCGGAAACCGGGTGCAGATTGATGCGCTCTCACAGGTTAAAGGAGAACCGCTTATTTTAGAGACAACGCCATTATACGATGTGAACGATTTGAATCAAGAGGAAGCGGATCGAAAATTAAAGGAAATTAAAGAAGAACTGAAAGGCCTTGCAGAGCGGTTTCATGCAGGGAAGGTCATGGCAAGTATGATCGAACAACATAAGTCGATTCAGGAGGTGGCATGTATGCTTACTCCTTGGCTCAGCTTAAATAATGAAGAGCGATATCGCATCTTACAAGAGGATCGCCTTTCCGTTCGCACGAAGATGCTGGAGCAGATTATCTATGAATATATCGAGGTGACAAAGGTTACCACCGATGCGAGAACCCAGCAGCAGGAGGATTATCAGAAGCTCTATAAGGAGCAGGCCCTCCAAAAGCAGATTGATTACCTTCAGAAAGAGCTCGATGAGATGCATCCGGAGAAGGTTTCCGATCTTCGAAAGTTTGAACTTCGCATTGAAGAAGCCGGCATGAATGAGACGGCGAAAAAGGAAGCCGGGAAGATTTTAAATCGCTTGAAGAATGAGGGTACGAACGGACAGGAAGCCGGTATGCTCTATGACTATCTGGATTTTCTGACCGGGCTTTCCTGGAAGAAGGAAGAGCAGAAGGAAATAGACCTTGATGAAGCGGAGAAGATTTTATCCGAGGATCACTTCGGCTTAAAGAAGGTAAAGGAGAGGATGATTCAGCAGATTGCGGTCATGAATCTGAAGAAGCAGCAGTCCGGGTCTATTCTCCTCTTTGTGGGTGCACCCGGTACCGGTAAAACCAGTATCGGAAAGAGCATTGCGAAGGCTCTCGGAAGAAAATATGTTCGCGTGAGTCTTGGCGGTGTACGAGACGAGGCGGACATTC
>CAUSIX010000181.1:0-4144 GCA_963531555.1 uncultured Oribacterium sp. | reverse complement strand
CGGAGAGAAAACCATAGGCTTTGATGTGTATTATTTGAGTCTCAATGAGCTGAAGGAATTGCTATTTTCCGGCAAAGATTTCTCCTTAAAAATTGCGAGAGAAAAGGAACTCAGAAAGGCCTATGAAAGGCTTCCGGTTTTGTCTCGGGTAAAGCTCCTCGGAAAGGTGGACAGAGATCCTTTAGCAGGGGAGATTCGTGTTTTAAGTTATGAATCTTTCAAGGAAAAAGGGAATATAGAAGAACGAATCGGAATGCCCGGAAAAGATGAAGGGAATAGGAAAGCCGGAAAAATCAGGCAAAAGGAAAAAATCGGAAAGAAAGATAAAGAAGCAGGGAATTCTACGCCTAGAGTTTTCTTCGGGCGAGGCGTTTCCAAGGGCATTTTCCGAGGAGAGGTTTTAAAGATTAAAAGCTTACAGGAGTTAAGTGTAGCGGAGGCTAAAGGGAAAATCCTCTTAAGCTATTCTACAGATCCGGGCTGGTTCCCATATCTCAATATGGCAGGAGGACTCATTACGGAAAGAGGCTCTCTTCTATCCCACAGTGCCATTCTCGCAAGAGAGCTGGAAAAGCCTGCGGTGGTCAATATTCCGAATATTATGGAGGAGCTGCAAAGCGGAGATATGGTGGAGATAGACGGGGATTTAGGTATTTGCAGCGTAATAAAACAAAAGGAATAAAAGGGGATAGAAAGACAAGTGCAAGTCGGTGGATATCTAAGAATAGTAAGTCTGAGTCCTTATTTATCGGCTTGTTTCAGTATAGAAAGGGAAAATGAAGAACTATCAAATCAAAGCCGTAAAGGAGCAAGGGGAGAGGGAGCAGTTTTTAAATCTTCCCGCTATGCTTTATCAAAAGTCCTCACTTATGCAGGACAGGAAAATGGAGGAGGCGGTACTTTCCGGAAGGCACATTTTAGTGCAGGGAAACCTACGTTTTCTGCCCTTTCTTTGCATGAGCGTTTCTGAGGGAAAAGAAAGCGTAGCAGGGCGGATTGCTTTAACACTGTATGAAGATGAGGACTACGGCTTTGCAGGGTTCTATGAAAGTATAGAGGAAGAGGAAGTTGCCCTTTTACTCTTGGGAGCCTGCGAAAGGGAAGCCAAAAAAGCGGGAAAGAAGGGCTTGAAAGGTCCCATTGATCTTTCTTTTTTCGGAAGGTATCGTTTTGCTTTGGAAGAGAAAATGCCTTATACCGGAGAACCTGCGAACAAAGCCTATTATCCTTACCTTTTTGAAAAAGCGGGCTTTCAGATCTGTAATCGCTATGTTTCCCACTTTTATGATGCTTTAGAGCCGTCCTATGAGAATGCAAAGGCAAAGAAGCGTTTGGAATATTTTCAGGAAAAGGGCTACCGATTTTTGCACCCTACAAAAGAGAACTTTGAGCGATATCTTTCTGAAATTTATCCGCTTTTAATGGAGCGGTATAAGGATTTTCAAGGCTTTCGCCATATTGACAAAGAGTCTTTTCTAATCCTTTACAGCTCCTTAAAGTATATTGTAGATGAAGAAATGGTCTTTTTGGCTTATGATAAGGAGGAGCTTAAAGGTTTCTTCCTCTGTCTTCCGGACTATGGAAATCTTCTTGAAAAGCCTCTCAATTTGATTCGTCTTTTGCAAATTCTTCTCCGGAAAAGAAAGCCAAGCTGCTATATTCTTTTATATTTGGCAGTGGAGAAAGGTGCAGAGGGGCTGGGGCTGGCTTTTTCTCAGCTGGCAACCGAAGTACTGAAAAGAAAAAAGGCCAAGTCTATTGCGGCACTCATTCAAAAAGGGAAGGCCAGCGAAGGCTATTTTCAGGATAAATGCGTGGGAAGTAGAGAGTATGTATTGTTAGCAAAGGAGTTTTCGTAAACTTAGATGAAGAACATCACGTTTCGACAAAGTGTGCTATGCGCCATTAAGGGACTTTATTTCGGATTAAAGACGGAAAAAAACTATAAATATTATCTGGGGATTAACCTCATTTTTTTCCTTTTGGATTTCTTTTATTTGAAGGTGGATTTGGCTACCTGGTATGCGGTGATTTTATGCTCTGGCGGGGTGTATGCAATGGAGTATATGAACACGGCAATAGAACATCTTTCGGATTTTGTGATGAAGGAGGAGCACCCGGAAATTAAGGTAACGAAGGATTTAGCGGCAGCAGGGGTGCTTTGCTTCGGCATTGCTTTCTTCCTGATTCAGGGGATTGCCATAGGAAAGCATTTTTTTTGCTAGCGGAAAAGCTTTTTGGGTATCTTTTTCTATCTTTCATTATCCTTAAGCCTATCTTGCTATATTTAAATATATTTAAGCAAGATGCAAGCGTTTAGGAAGAAGCAAGATGCAAGCTAAAAACGGAGAAATTAAAGATTATTTTTCTTGTAGGAGGATAGCCTATATTGCAGTGGATATTGTCTTTATACATCACCATGTTTCCGGTGATTCTGGCAGGGATTTTCAATATGCTATTTTTGAAAATTCCTTTTTTGAAAAGTCATTGTCGACCTATTGACGGCGGAAAGAACTGGACAGATGGAAAGCGGATTTTCGGGGACAGTAAAAGTGTTTTGGGATTTTGGCTCATGACTCTTCTTGGCGGATTTACGGAACTCTTTTGGGGCTTTCTTTTGCAGGGCTTAGGACAAAATACGCGAAGTCTTTTGTACCTGTATTTTGAAAATACGCCTGCCTTTAATTTCCTGATTGGCACGCTTTTCGGTTTTTTGTATATGCTCTTTGAACTGCCCAATAGCTTTATCAAAAGGAGACTTTCGGTTTCTGCGGAAGAGCAGGGAGACAGAAGGAGAGGACTAAAGCTGTTTTTCTTTATTTTGGATCAGATTGATTCTATGCTTGGTCTTATGCTTTGCCTTGGCATACTGGTGCATCTTACACCTGCACAAACTTTATTAGCGATTTTCCTGGGAGGGTTTACCCATGTTCTCGTGAACTGCTTGCTGATTCTCTTTAGGGTGAGGAAATATCTGTAAAACTTGAGGAGATAGGAATACATACACGAAGAATAAGTTGTTGCATTTGTTGAGGAAATATTAATGAAGAAAATTTTTTTTGGGGTGTATCATCCCAGTGTGCTTTTAACCTATCTTGGGCTTTCCCTTTCTTTATACGGAGTTTTCTTTTCGAAAAGTTTGGCTTTTTCTTTGATTTTACTGATTTTAGCAGGACTTTGCGATACCTTTGACGGTATGGTGGCCAACTCTTTTCAAAGAACTGATTTGGAAAAAGCCTTCGGGGTGCAAATCGATTCTTTATCGGATCTTATTTCCTTTGGTGTTTTTCCGGTGCAGATTTTCCTTCAGTATTTTGCCAAGTTCGGAGTCTTTTCTTTTCTGCTCTCCGTGCTGTATCTTCTTTCCGTAGTGACCAGACTTGCTTATTTTAACGTAAGCGATGGAGAAAAGAAGGATTATTTTACCGGCCTTGCGGTGACCTATGCCTCTTTTTTTATTCCGTGCTATGGACTCTTAAGCTTATATTTTTCCATAGAGAAAATCTTTCCGGGAGAGCTTTTGTATGCTTTACTGGCTTTTTTCTTTGTTTTTAACTGCAAGATGAAAAAGCCCGGTTTAAAAGTCCGAATCGGTCTTTTGCTTTTGGCGATTCTCTTTGTGATTTTGCTCGTGAGAAAGCTGTAGGCGGAAAAGCAAATACTGCCGGGGGAGAAACAATTTATGCAAAGAGAACATAAAAGTCGCATGTTGAAGACGTTGAAAAGTTTTATGCAGAAGAAGCAGGCAGAATTTATTAAGGAAAAAACGATAAAAAAGGAGCAGACCCTACTCCCGATTATCGAGCGAAAAACAGGCAGATTGATCCGCGAAGAAGAGTATGGGCAAAAAGCAATCTACTTTTTATACCATCATTTTATTGGAAGAGTTCTTCTCAAAATGATTTTTGCCCGCCCCTAATTTTCCTTTCTTCGAGGCTTGTATAACAACAGCTTTCTTTCAAAAAAATAGATTGTGCCTTTCTTGGAAAAATACTGACTGTCCAATTAGCTATTAAAGAGGAAATATCAAAGCTTTGGGGCTTTCTTTTCCAGAAAAGAAGCGGTGTACTTACGGGAGGCGGGAAAGTTGCCCTTCTATGCAAGCGCTTCCGGAAAGGTTCTGGCTTATAAGATTGATGAAGAG
>CAUSIX010000180.1:0-4180 GCA_963531555.1 uncultured Oribacterium sp. | reverse complement strand
ATAAGCCGTTTCTTCCCCGGTCATGCTCCATAAGCCGCTTTCTTCTCCGCTCATACTGCATCGAAAAAGCAATTACTCCCTGCCTATCCTGAGAATTGCCTCGGTCACAAGCTTTTTGAAGAGAGGTGCCACACGACTTGCAACCACCTTCACATCCTCGTCACTCAAGGGTTCTTCAGAAAGGCCGGCGCCCAAGTTGGAGATACAGGAAATTCCGCAAATCCGCATTCCCGAGTGTCTTCCCGCAACCGCTTCACAAGCCGTGCTCATCCCCACCGCATCGGCTCCGAGAATATGCGCCATCTTCACTTCAGCCGGTGTCTCAAAACTGGGACCGCTGAACTGCATATACACTCCTTCCCTAAGAGAAAGTCCCTGCTCCTTTGCAACAGCAAGAATCTCCTTGCGAAGCGCCGGATCATAGACCTCCGACATATCCGGGAAACGAACGCCAAGCTCCTCTATATTAGCTCCAATCAAAGGATTCGGAACGGAATAGAGAATATGGTCGGTAATAAGCATAAAGTCTCCCGCCTGATAGGCAGGATTTGCAGAGCCGCAGGCATTGGTCAGGAAAAGAATTTCCGCTCCCATAAGGTGCATTAGACGTTCCGGAAGAACCACATCTTCTATAGAATAGCCCTCATAAAAATGTACTCTTCCCTGCATAATGACTACCGGCACACTACCGATATGGCCGAATACAAATCTTCCCTTGTGTCCACTCACTGTCGATACCGGAAAATCCGTGATTTCATGGTAATCGATGCTTGCCTCGATTTCGATTCTTTCCGCATAATCCCCCAGTCCCGAACCGAGCACCAGTGCCAGACGCGGGCGAAAAGGAATCTTATCCTCAATGCTTTTCAAACAACGTTGCAATCTCTCGTAAACCTTTGTCATCGCTTATTCCTCTCCGAAACGGCGCAGTTCTGCTCCCTGATTTTCTATCCTTTCCACAAACCCCGGAATCCAAAAACCATTTTTTTAAATTATTTCTTATAGTACCCGAAAAACCTATTTTTAGGCAATATCCATTCTGCCCAATTATCCTCTATTTTTAAGGAATATACATTCCCTATAAGTCTCGTCACTAGTACGATAATGCAATAATTACGGGCATTCATTCATGCTATACTATTTTTGATTTTTAAATTTTAATTATTTTGCAATGCCCTTTCCGGGCGAAGGAGGGAAAATGAATTTTAAAGCAGAGAGGATTCACATCGCTATTGCCGGTGGAATCATCGGAATCATCTCGGTAGCTTTAGTGCTGCTGGGAAATCCTGCCAATATGGGCTTTTGTCTGGCTTGTTTCATCAGAGATACGGCAGGCGGACTGGGACTGCACAGGGCGGAGGCAGTGCAGTATATCCGTCCGGAAATTATCGGTCTTATTCTCGGTGCCATGGCTCTTTCCATGGCAAGAGGAGAGTTTTCCCCGAGAGGCGGCTCTTCTCCTGTAACACGTTTTTTTATCGGCTTTTTCGTCATGATCGGATGCCTGATGTTCTTAGGATGTCCCTTCCGTATGGTACTTCGTCTCGCAGGAGGAGACTTCAACGCCATTGTGGGACTCTTCGGTTTCGTTGCGGGAATTATCGTCGGTGTATTCTTCTTAAAGAGAGGCTACTCCTTAAAGAGAACCTATAAGCAAAACAAAGGAGAGGCGTTAGTTCTGCCCGCAGCACAGATTGCTCTTCTCATTCTTGTCCTTGCCGCTCCCGCTTTTATCTTCTTTACCGCTGAAGGCCCCGGAGCAAAGCACGCTGCAATCCTTGTTTCTCTTCTTGCAGGACTTATTGTCGGTGCTTTAGCACAGTACACAAGACTTTGTATGGTTGGCGGATTCCGCGATATCATCCTTTTCCGTGAACCGAAGCTTTTGATCGGTTTCTGTATGATTTTCGTTACCGCCTTAATCGGAAATCTTGCTTTCGGAAAGTTCCACCCGGGATTCCTCGAGCAACCCGTTGCGCATAGCGACTCTTTATGGAATTTCCTCGGTATGCTTCTTGCCGGCTTTGGTTGTTGCCTGCTTGGAGGTTGCCCGCTTCGTCAAATGGTTATGGCCGGAGAAGGAAACACTGACTCCGCTATCACCTATCTCGGACTTTTGGTAGGTGCCGCATTCTGCCATAACTTCGGTCTTGCCGCATCCGGAAAAGGCCCGACTGAAAACGGAAAAATCGCAGTAATTATCGGTCTTGTTGTTTTACTTGTGATTGCTGCAGCAAATACATTTTTCAAGAAAGAGTCCCAAGGGACAGAAAGGAGCTAAAAGATGATTGACGCAAGAGGACTTTCCTGCCCCCAGCCGGTGATTCTTATTAAAAATGCCGTAGAAAAAACGCATGAGGCACAGTACACTCTTTTAACCGATAATATGGCCTGTGTAGAAAATGTTTCCCGCTTTGCCGAGTCTGCCGGCTATAATGCGGAATACAAGAAAGAAAATGAGGAAGAGTTTTTGGTGACTCTCACAAGGAAATAGTATGGTGAAAGAATATATCGCTACGTTTCATAGCCATTTTGGAGCAGTTCGATTCCATAGGGAAATGCTGAAAGAAGGGAAAAGCGCTATCTTACAGCCTGTCCCGAGAGACCTTAGCTCTTCCTGCGGAACAGCCGTACGGTTTTTCCAAGACGATAAGGGAAAGACGAATTCCTTCTCTATCTCGGATCCCCACGGAGAAATCGAACAAGTTGTAGAGATCCTCGAAACAGGATATAAAATCTGTTACTCCGAAATGGATTAGTTTTAAAGAAGATGATTAGGCTTCATCTTAGACGCTTGATAAGAAGAGATAGCGTTCTATTCGAGCGATACTCGTCCATATGACGTTCAGGCTTAGCCTATACCGCTTTATTAAGAAGAATAAAAAAGAGAGGCTTATTGTACCGCCCCCCAAAAGTCAGACCTAAAATCTAATGTTTGGGCGCTCTGTACACATTATGCCTCTCTCTTTTTTATAATTGAAATACTAAAGCTGTTTCTATTTTATTCCGAATCTTTTTGTTTTCTATTCCGAATCTTTTTCTGTCTCCGGAACCTTATCCCAGTCTATATTCTTCATTTTTTCTACAAGCTCTTCTATCGTCTTTGCCTTTACTTCGACTCTCTTTACCGTCTCTTTTTCCTCTTTCTTCTCATCAGCCTTCTCCGCAACTTTCTTCTTATCCTTCTCTGCGGCTAGCTTTTTTTCAAGACGTTTTTCTTCCAGCTTCTCCGTCTCTCTCTTCTTTGCCTTGTCTTTTGCAATCTGTTTTGCCGACTTGGAGCTCTTTTCAAGACTCGCAATAAGCTCTGTAGAACCGTCTTCCTTCAGCTTCAAGGCAATATCCTTGATATCGGAAGTATTGGTTTTACCGCTTCCGTTATTCTCCCCGATTCCAAGAGATGCCTTCAGCATATCCTTCATGGTCTTATCAATAATATAAAGTTGCTTCTTTTCAAAGGCTTTATCTGTAGCCATTCTTTCGATTTCTTCATTGGTCAGCACAATCGTGAACTCTTTATTGCTCTTCTTTGCCAAATAGTTGTTTTCCATGCCTTTTTCCGAAATGCGGAAATCCACATTTTTACGACTCTTTCTCAACTTGGCAAGATAGTCCTTCGCCTTATCGGATAGTTGATCCTCAGGAGTAAGCGCTTCCTTTTTCTCTGTCTTTTTACTTGCTACGGAGGAAAGACTGAGTTTATCCGTTTTTACATCATCCTTTACGCCTGCCTGTTCCGTGACGGCTTCCCTTCCTGCCACATCCTTGGAAACAGAGGAGCTTCCCTTCTTCTCCGCCTCTTTCTTCGTTTGCCCAAAAATTTTGTTTTGATAGGACTCTCCTGTCCCTCTAACATTTTGTAACATAAGGCCTCCTTTATTGCCGATACCGATTTCTGCATTCCACGTTATCCAAAGCACGGATTCCGGTATGCATTTTTGCCCGCAAAATCCCTTAATCTTCTTCTCGGATAAATTATCGACAAAAATGAAAAAGCTATAAGTCTTTTACGACTTATAGCTACTTGCGATATTCCTCTATCATAATGACGCGGATTTCTCTTATGATAATCATCTTTAATAACGATGCAGATTTCACCTATGCTATCCGTTTAAAGAAAAGAAAGCCCCAGAGCAGACAGAAGAAAGGAATCAGAAGCTTAAATCTTGTCTTTTTCGTC
>CAUSIX010000179.1:0-4180 GCA_963531555.1 uncultured Oribacterium sp. | reverse complement strand
GCGTCGCAGTGCTTTCCGCCTGCTTTAAGGAAAGTGACTTTGTCTCGATATTTTCCCATAGCGCTTTTAAGCTGCTCCGAATACTCTCCGCTTTTTCCGCCTGCTTTTGCTTCTTCTCGGTCCAGCCTGTAATATTCTTCTCTTTTTCCCGAAGAATTTCCCCGTACTCGCCATTTCGTACCAGAACCGCCTGATAGTCCGTTTCCTGATTTCGACCGTTTAAGAAATCCCTCGGAAAGTCCGGAATGGGATCGATGGTAATGTTTTGATAGGTGTTCATATGCCAACCAAGGCTTAAGCCGATATTTCTCTTCATCGTATCTAAGCCGTTCCGCATCTTCTTTAAATCCGACTCGGCGCTCTTTAAGGAAAGCTCTGCTGCCGTCACATCATTTGCCGTAGCCTTTCCGAGGCTCATTTCCTTTTTCACCTTTTCCAGGCTCCGATTCATAAGGCTTACTCGTTTTTCCAATAAGTTTTCGGTATTTTTCGTCTGCGCATAACTGAAGAGAAGGTTTTGCATGGCATCCGAAAGAACGGCTTTCCCGGTTATAAACTGAGACCGAACGGCTTTTTCGGCCTTCTTTTCCGCCTTCGTCATCTCTTTATCCGTCTTAGAAAGCTCCGTAAGTGCCGCATTTGCTTCTACCAAGCTGCTGTCCAGCCCCGGAAGAATCCTCTTACTGTTCTTTACCTTTTCCAGCTTGCTGATCTCTTTCGTAAGCGCTTCTTTTACCGTCTTATCTTCCGTGCTGTCTCGCTCATCCTTCAAGGCGGCAATATTTTCCGAAAGAGCATCCAGAATGTCTTCTCTCTGCTCCTTCACCGCATCCTTTACTCCATGAATTCCCTTTGTACTCTCCGAAAGGATATCCTTTTCCATCTCCGCTATACTGCTGTAGTGCTCAACAAGCTCGGGCACTTCATAAAAGGAAATGCGGTTATCCTCCAAATCCCAAGTTGGATTGCTTCCCGCTGAACCGGTCTTGCTTGCATCTGCATTTTCCGCAGTTGTCACGCTTGCCCCCGTATTATCCGCATTTTTCGCACTTGCATTCGTACTTTCCGCACTTGTCGTGCCTGTATTCGCATTTTCCGCAAAAGAAGGGAAGGCGGAAAGGCAGAACAGGACTGCACAGAAAAGAGCAGCGGCTCTTCTCTTCCTACTCCCCACCTTCTCGCAACGTTTCACATCCCTTTTCTCATTCATCCTATACAACAATTTTCTCTCCTACTTTGTATGTTTCATCGCCATAAGGCAATGCCTTTTTTGTATCCCACATACCATAAGGCAATTCCTTTTTTTGTGTCCCACATTCCATAAGGCAATTCTTTTTTTGTGTCCCACATTCCATAAGGTAATTCTTTTTTTGTGTCCCACATTCCATAAGGTAATTTTTGCTCTGCAAAACAAGCCTTCGCTTGTAGAAACTCCCTTTTTCTCCTCTTGCCAAAGCGCTAGTCCGCCGTGCAAAGACCGTTCACACCTGCCTGATAGTCCAAATATTCTTCCGTAAGCTTCAAATCCGCCTGCCTCTTCTCAAGGCTTGCTATGGTATAGGCATTCTTCGCCTTATTTCTTGCCTTAACGCTTGCGGACCCGAGTTTCAGTCCGCGTTCCGCCTTCTCATAGGCCTTCTTCGCATTTTCTTCCTGTAAAATGGCCTGCGCCTGTGCATCCAGAGCTTCTTTTAGGCTTTGGTAGCGGGAAAGCAGATCCGACTGAATCTTTTCTTTCTGATTCTCAATCGTTCGGGACAGATTCTCGCGATTCGCTTCTCCCTCGGAGAGATTCAACTTTCTTGTACTGATCTGCAGACTTAAGTTATTGTCCAGAGCCTTCTTTGTGTCCTCGAAGAGGGAAATCTGTTCAACACTTTCCCTCGTCGTCTCCGGAATGCTCGGAAAAACAGGATTGGCATCGGCTTTCCAACCGAGACTGACTTGCAAAAGCTCGGAAGTCTTCTTGATACTTCCGTCATCGCTCGCAAGCTGAAGCTCTGCCTGATCCGCTGCGGTCTTCGCCGTAAGAACGTCTATCTCCGTGGCCTGCCCGATTGCCTTCTTCCGCTCTGCCGTTTCTTTTTCGCTTTTTCTGTCTTCGAGATTCACTTCATCGATCTCTTTTTGTAAAATCGTATTTTCCCGACTGATAAAGGACTTCTTCACCGTTTCCACGGTATTCTTTTCCGTCTGCTCGATGGAAAGCTTCGCCAGCTCCCGATCACTGTTTTGTGCTACGGAATCCGCGGAAAAGTTACTGCTGTTACTCTGATACTGCATCTCACTAAGAGCTTCCGCCACGGCATTGCCGTTTGCTGCCGCCATAGCCTTCTCATAAGCATTTTCCACTTGAGCGCGAGCCGCTTCCACATCCACACTGTAGCTGCCCCTTCTTTCACTGTCCCGGAAGTTAATCCAAAGAGAGGAAACCGTCGGGTTGTATTCATGCACTAAAGCCGCTATTTCCTCCCAGGAAATCGTATTGTCCCGAAGACTCGCCCATTCCTCCGGACTTCTCTCCCTCTCATAGGAAGTCTGCATCGGTGCCGTATCCACATTCTCCGAAAAACCGTATCGCCCGGCAGCAAAAGTCGGCGTAAATGCCAAACTTGCAATCATGCAGGAAATCGGTAAAGCCAAATCCTTTTTCTTCATCTTCTCCTCCAAAAAATCTATGCTACTCTTAGTCTCGTCCAAAAATATATTCCCCTCCGAAAATATGTCTGAATAAAATACCAAAATCCAGATAGCCTTTCCACTATACCATTTCGGAGGAGTTTCCCTATCAAAAATTCTTGCACAGGAGCATAACAGCTCCAGCATTCCCTACTATAACACGGTGAATAGCGTACTTCTTTACAATTCTCTAGCAATACTATGAATATTTGCTGTTTAATAGAAAAGCACGACGTGAAGATTCTATAGACTATGCGATAGAATTCTTTTTCCCGTACAGGATGCGGTAATACACCGGAAGCAGGAGAAGTGCAAGCAGGGTTGATGCGGTAAGTCCCCCTACATCCACGAGCGCAAGTCCCTGCATGAGCTTTCCGTTTTCTCCGATTGCCATAGCCATCGGCACCATGGAAAGAACTGTTGTCAGTGTTGTCATAAGAATCGGCCGAAGCCTCGTTGCCCCCGACTCGATGATTGCCCTGTCTAAAGACATGTCTTCCCGATACTGATTCACCGTGTCCACATAGAGAATGCCGTTGTTTACCACCGTTCCCACCAGCATGAGGAAGCCCAGTAGGGAGGTCATGGAAATGGTCGCATCGAAGAGCCAGAGAAGCCCGAAAGAGCCAATCATGGCAAAAGGCACCGTAGTCATGACCATGAAACTGAAACGCAGAGATTCAAACTGTCCCGCCATGACAACAAAGACGAGGAATACGGCAATCGCAATCGCGCGGAAAAGGTCCGTGAACTCTTCCCGCATATTTTTGCTTCTCAAGCTTTCCGCAAGTTGCATATCCTTACCCAGATACGATTGCACAAGTCTGTCCACTTCTTCTTTTGTTCCCTTGTTCGCTTTTTCCGTATAGTTTGCCCGGATCGTCACCACATACTTCTTATCTTCCCGCGTGATTGCAGAAGGAGAATCGCTAAAATCCACCGTTGCCACGCTGTCCAAAGCTACCGCAGCTCCGCGCGGCGTAGAAAAACGAATATTTTTTATTTTTTCCAGAGTATCAAAGCGATCTTTCGGGTACTCCACCCGAACATCCGCCTTTTCTCCGTCCAGGTCGATTTTCATCACCGTCTTCCCGCCCAAAATCGAGTTCAAACTTTGCCCGAGGGCAATCGGACTCAGCCCCTCAGCTGCCGCCTTAATCGGATCCACCTTCACAAGAAGACGCGGCGCGGCATTTTCCAGACTGGAATGAATAGCGGTAAGACTCTCTTTCTTCTGCATCTCCGTGACAATGGCATCGCTTTTTTCTTTCAGGCTCTGTAAATCCGCTCCCTTCAGGATGACTTCATAGCCTTCGTTAGTCTTCACATCTTCCTCACTGGCCCCAAAATTCGCATCGCTCAGGGACTTCACTGTAATCACTTCATCGGGTCTTGTTTCCATGAGTTTTTGCCAGGCTTTTGCCTTTTCTTTTGTGGACATGGAGCGTTTCTTCTTTAAATAAGCGGTGACCGTACTGCTGCTGTCTCCCCCGTAAAGAGC
>CAUSIX010000178.1:0-4190 GCA_963531555.1 uncultured Oribacterium sp. | reverse complement strand
CAAGAAATCCCCTTCCTTTCCTATCGTTTGCATCCCTTGCAAGGGAAATATCTTCCACTTATATCCAAAAAAATAAATAAAGATCATCGCTATCCAAAAGCTTGGCAAAGAAAGTCCCAGCGTAGAGAAGCCGTCAATCAACTTATCCGGCCATTTTCCTTGAAAGCTTGCGCTGTATAATCCAAGTACAATCGCAAGGATATACGCGGTAGCATAGGAAGGTAGGACCAGCTTGATGGTATTCGGAATCCGAATCAAAAGGTCCTTCGAAATGCTGGTATGATTCAGGAGCGAATTTCCGAGGTCTCCTCTAGCCACTCTCCCTACCCAGCGAATGTATTGTACGGGAAGAGGATCTAACAGTCCCAGTTCTTCCCTCTTTTCTTCCCTCTGCGCCTCCGTCATCTTGGAATTTGCGATGGCATCCACTGCATCATAGGGTGCCAGATTCATTAAGGTGAAGCAGAGCACCGTAATAAGAAAAAGCAGAGGAACTGTTTGTATTAATCTCTTTACTATATATTTAGCCATAAAATCCTGATTTCTTTTGTAAAAAAAACTAACTTCTTAACGGGGCGTCATGTGCTTATACCGATATCCTTCTAAAACGGAAATCCCCGGTCTCGACATAGCCACTTGTCAAGAATGAAATACCGCGCGCTCTGCGAGCGATACTCGTTTTGAATTATAAAATAATGGAAATGGATAACTCCATCTCCATTATTTTATCTTCCTAAATCGAACAATATATATTGTAATTTACTATATTGTAATTTACTATATTGTAATTTACTATATTGTACTTTACTATTTTTCGATTTACTGTATTTCGATTTACTATATTTTTATTTAAACTTTAACTTGGAAAGATCGCCGAAGGTGTAAATCGGCACAAGCTTGGCCTCCGTCGGATCGACATTTTTCTTGGTAACCAGCGTACGAAGATTTGTTCCCAGCGGATAGAAGATTGCCTCTTCAGAAACCAGTTTCTGCGCCTGATTATAAATCTCTACTCTCTTTGCATCATCAAGGGTGGCATTTCCTTCTTCAAAGAGCTTGTCGATTTCCGGACTGTTATAATTCAAACCATTGTCCTTCTTTGTGGAGAAAAGAGAAGCAAAGGTATCCGGGTCGGATCCCATGACGTAACCGCCAAGGATAATATCGTAGTCCTTATTGCCTTTTTCTCTGTACATCTTGGAGTATGCCACATCCGTGATTCCCTCGAGTTCCACATTGATGCCTACTTCCTTCAGCTCCGCCTGGATAGCAAGAGCCTCTCTCTCCAATACGGCATTACTTGCGATATAGCCCAGTTTCAGACTCTTTGCCCCGCTCTTCGTAAGCTCTTTAGCCTTATTGACATCCTGATCCCATTTTTCCACGTCATCCGTATAGTACTTGTTGTCATACGGCAGGAAAGAATAGCCGAGCTTATAGTAATCGGAATCGGTATATGCCGCCTTCATGATTTCATCCCGATTCAGCGCATAGAGGACACCCTCTCTATAGTTCTTGTCCTTCATGGCATCGGTATTGACATTCAAACGGATGTAAGGCACACGACCCTCACTGTAATTCGTGAGCGTAAAAGCATCATTGTCCTTGTACTGTGCTACCTGATCCGGAGAAATCACCAGGGCATCAGCCTCTCCACCCTGCATAGCGAGTGTTGCGGTATCCGCCTTCTCGATAATACGGTAAATCAAAGTATCGATATAGGGTTTTCCCTTCACGTAATTCGGATTGGCCTTGAACTTTAGATACTCTCCAGTCTTGTACTCTTCAAAAGTATAGGGACCGCATCCGACAACCTTATCGTCTAAAAGAGAGATATCGGCATTTTCCTTACCTTCAAAAATATGCTTCGGGATAATGCTGATTTCGTCGGAAAGCATCTCCATGGCACTGGCGGAAACGGAGGGCAAATGGAAAAGAATCGTCGTATCGTCCTTCTTCTCCGGCGTAATCGGCTGGTCTCCGATATAAAGATTCTTCGTGAGTTTGTTGATTTCCTCATAGGTATAGACGATATCATCCGCAGTAAGCGGCTCCCCGTCACTCCACTTCAGGCCTTCCTTTAACTTCATGGTCAGGGTAAGACCGTCCTCGGAAGGTGTCATGCTCTCGGCAAGGATGTAGTCCACTGTCCCGTCATTATAAATATGATAAGGAGGGGCAAAAAGGGCGTGCATCGTCATCAAACCATAGCGGTCATCCGCTGTAAGCGGGTTTAATGTATTTCCCGTATCACCGTCAATAATGTAAGTGAAGCTGTCGCTTGCCGCACTTGCAGCCTTTTCCGTCTGCTCTTCGGATGCCTTCTCCGACTCTACAGCTGTTCCTGTCTTCGTTTCACTACTCTCCTGTTTTGCAGCTCCGCAGGCTGTTACCGCCAAACTTAATGCCAAAACGGAAAACAATTTCATCCATTTCTTCTTCACTTTTTTTCCTCCTTTTCCCTGAAACAAAAAACAATTCCCAGTGATTATATAGGAATTGTTTTTTCATGACAATATTTGCATTGTATTTTTCCGGCAACATAAGAGAAAGGAATAGACGAGGGAATTCATAAGTATTTTGCATAGGTTCGCATCTTGCCTGCGAAAAAACATGATGAACAAGATGTCTCCGCCTTCGACTACGCCACTTATTAAGAATAAAAACGGTATCCTCTAAAGCAAACTTTCAAAGTGCCTAGTCATCTCAGGGAAATGCTTTCTTTAGCGCGTAGTAAGAAATCAGAAAATTGGCAAGCCAACCTGCCGGCACGGCAATCCAGACAAAGGAAATGCCGAAACGAGGTGCTAAAGATAAGGCAACGGACAGGCGAATCGCAAGGTTCACCATGTTTGCAACGAGGAAAGGCCGCATGATTCCAAGCCCTCGAAGAACGCCGTCAGTCGCCATTTTCACTCCCATAAAGAGGAAAAAATAGCCGAGCCATCTCATATAATCGGAAGACACCTGATAGGCGAGAGCAGTTCCGTCTTTCCCGAGAAACAGCGAAGAAATCTCTATGTGCAGGGTTTCAATAATCAGAAAGGCAAAAACGGCAAACACGATATCGAGAAGAAGTGCCGCATGATAGCCCTCTTTGATACGATGCATTTTCTTTGCACCAAGATTCTGGGAAACAAACGGTGAAACGGCATTCCCGATAGAGACAAAAATCAAAGAGAAAACATTTTCCACTCTCATCGTTGCCGAATACCCCGCAAGTGCCTGTGTGCCGAAGGGATTAACCACCGACTGTACAATCATCATCCCGACGGAAACCGTGGATTGCTGAAGGACGGAGGGAACGGCAATCCGAAGCAGGAAAGATAGTTCCTCTAGGTCAAAGCAGCGGAAACTGCTTTTATAGCGCTTTATTCGATAAAAGAATAGGAGAAGAGAGAGTACAGCGGAAACGCCTTGTGCGATAAGCGTCGCAAGGGCTGCGCCAAACACCCCGAGGCCAAGCGTTCTTACCATCCAAAGATCCAGAAAAATATTTAAGATGGAGGAAAAAATCAAAAGTCCAAGCGGAATTTTGGATTCTCCGATAGACGTAAACATGGTGGAGAGAATATTGTACATAAAAAGAAACGGAAAGCCGATAAAATAGACTCTGAGATACAGCACCGCGTCCTTTAGAATGTCGGAAGGCGTTTGCAAAGCTTTCATCATGACGTAGGAAAAAGAAAAGCTAAAGACGGAAAGAAGTAGACTTAGAACAAGAAAGCTAAGCAGGGATGTTGACACAACCGTTTTCATTTTCCCGTACTCTTTGGACCCAAAATAGCGACTGACAAGAACGCCAGCTCCGACACCGGCACCTAGCGCCACACAAATAAAAACATTGGTCAGGGCTGCGCAGGCACCAACTGCCGCCAGTGCGGAAGACCCGACAAAGCGACCAACGATGATGGAATCCGCCATATTATAAACCTGCTGAAAGAAACTGCCCAAAATCATCGGCATGGCGAAAATGGTCAACGCTTTCAGGGGTCTATCCGTAATTAAATATTCATCCTTTGCCATGAAGATCATCCTCCGTAAATTTGTTCTACCGGCCACAGTTCCGCAGTATAGAGGGATAAGAAAAGACTCCCCAAGTGCTTGAACATCCTATATCCTAAGTATGTCTTTCCTTATCTCTTACTAAACTGTACGAGCGTGAAGGGAATATGCCCTTTGGCATCTTG
>CAUSIX010000177.1:0-4205 GCA_963531555.1 uncultured Oribacterium sp. | reverse complement strand
AAGGCTTAGCATCCTCTTCCTCCTTAGCTTAACAATCTTCCCTTGCGTTTACTTTAAGAAGAGAATAATCATTAAGCCGATAACGAATCCGTAGATTGCGGTTGCCTCCGCAAGGGCACATCCCAAAAGTAAAATCGTCATAATCTTGGAACTGGCCTCCGGCTGCCTTGCTACCGCCTCTGTGGCCTTTCCTGTTGCCATACCAATGGATAAACCTGCTCCGATACATGCCAATGCTGCAATTGCTGCTCCGATTGCTGTCATAATTCACACTCCTATTCTGTCGCTTTTGCGACCTGCTCTGTTTACTGTTTTTTCTATTTATTGATTACTGTTTATCTATTTATAGATTGCTGTTTTCCGGCATTTCTCTTTCAGCGCTTACTCCACTGCCTCCGCAATATAGAGCGAGGTCAAAAAGACAAAGACATAAGCCTGGATGAGACCGTCAAAAACATCAAAGTATAGGGATAATATGGCCGGTACCCCTACCGGAACCACTAAGGTCACCAGTTCCATGATAACGAATGCGCCAAGAACATTTCCAAAAAGACGCATACATAAGGAAAGCGGGCGAATAAAAATTTCCAAAATGTTGATAGGGGTAAGGATTGCCATGGGCTTTGCAAAACGTTTCATCCATCCTCCAAGCCCAAAAGCCCGGATTCCTGCCGCTTCCACCAAAACAATGCTCATTACGGCAAGGGCTGCCGGAATATTTAAATCCTTTGTCGGCGGCTTCATACCGAAAATACCGGTTAAATTCACAAATCCGATAAAGAGGAGTACCGATGCCATATAAGTGCTGTACCCGGCCGCTTCCTCTCCGAGAGTCCCTTTCGTAAAGGCATCCAGCTTTACCACAATCAGCTCCGCAATCTGCTGCCTTTTCCCCGGATTTCGAACACGAAGATTTCTCCCCAGAAAAAAAGCAAGAAGAATCAGGATTGCCATAACAATCCAAGTCACGAATACCGATTCTGAAATGGGAATACCGCCGAAAATCGGTATCGTAAAGGCGGTCTCTACATTTAACTCTTCCAATAGGGACCGAGCAAGCTTTTCCATTTCCTTCCCCCTTCCTAATCTCTAAAGCTTTTTTAATTCTTGTTTAACATTCGTTTAGCATTATATTCCCGCCACTCCGTAATGCAAGTTTTTTTAGAAAAAATAAATTTTCACAAAAAATAAATGCCTACACTACTTGTTAAGAATAAAAGTTGTGGAAATAGAATTTTCCTGAAAAAACTCTTCTCTCCACAACCTTTTTGGAAAAAGTATGCTGAACAATACTATGGTCTGTTAAAATCTACGGAGCAACTGTCAATGTCGTAGAACCGTCTCGATTACTTGCTCCCGAAGATCCGGAAATACTCTGATTTGCCGACGTCTGTCCCGAGGAAGCCGTTGTTTCTATTTCTTCACTTCGAACATACTGCTTTGCAATATACGCTTCCTGTCCGTTATAATCAATCTTTACCCATTCGTTATTATAATCGCCTTTATAATCAATCTCCGAACCTTCATCCAGGACAGTGAGCACCTCGGAATTCGCGGTGTCGGGTTTCGTCCTTACCCGAACCCCGGTAGTCACGAAGTAACGCTTAGCCGCCTCTGTAGATTCCTCCGTACTGCTTTCCGTTTCCGGTGCAACCGTTGTCTCCGCTTCCGTAGTAAGCGCCGCAGTCGTCTCCACCACCGTCTTCTTTTTCGAAAAAGCCAAAGCGCGAATAATCAGAACAACGACAAGAAGACAGGCCACAAGCAGTCCGATCTTCATGAGGCTTTCTACATCCGTTCCCTTCCCGGAAGATTTTCTTCCTTTTCTTTTCACGCTGCTGTTTCGATTGCCGACCCTTCTCTTTACGCTCCCGTTTCTCGGGACTGCTCGCTCTTTTTGATGAATCGAAGAAGTTCGTCCGCTGTTTCTTCGAATAGGAATGACTAATCCGCCTTCGTCGTCCGACTCTCTTACGGGAGAATATGTTCTTCTGTCCCCATAGCCTTCTGTCCGAAGTCTCGGAGCCTCTTCTCCATAGGAGTTCGGGTTAATCCTTATCCCCTCCTCGCCATAGCTTGGAGAGCTCTCCTGTTGCGGATTACTCTCGCTTCTTCTCTCTCTTGCTCCCTGACTTTCATCCACATAAGAAGACAAGGCATCACGCAGCATGGAAAAAGAATCATTGGCATCCTGTGCTGAAGTTTCCTTCCCAAGCTCTGCGAGCTCTCCGAACGCGCGAATACCATGATAGGCATCTCTGGCTTGTGCAGAAATCACCCTTCCTTCAAAAAGCTGATTGATGTCTCCCTCAAGATTGGTAGAAACCATCAATGCCTTATCTATCTGCATCCTAACCAACAATTCCAATATTTCTTTATCTAAAATAACAGCTTCTTTATACTGTCCGTTTAACAAGTAATTCTGCACATCCGAAAGCTGCACTCGGATTGTTCCCCATATATGATTTTCTCTGTCAGCCATACTTCCTCCTTACTCTCTTATTTTCATCAGTAGTATACCTAGAATATAAGTAATCTTCAAGAAAGAAGTGCAAATTTACCCGCTATTTATTATGCAAAGTCCTACATAAATTCCTACGCAATTTCCCAACGTCCCGAACATTGTCCGGCAAAAGGTCCCGGCTTGATTCTGGAATAAATTTTTTCTCTTCCCGTATCATCTATTAAGGCAACGCAAAAGATATTGATATCCTTTCCCTCATAGAATTTTCCGTCTGTCAGTCCTTCCTGAAAACTGTCTCCGATATACTTCAGTTTCATACTTTCCTCCCTTATCTCTCTACTTTTAAAACTTTCCCTTTTTTACGAGAACATAGACAAAGCCGTTCAGGTAAAAATTAAATTACATAAGTATATCGCAAATTTTTTTAATAATATAAGTTTTTGTAAAGACGTCTCCGCTTTTTGCCTACACTACTGCTCAAAAAGAAGATGGGGCTGTAAAAAATCAAAATGATAAATAAATTTTGATTTTTTACAGCCCCTTTTACAAACTTTTTATAGACAAAAATGAATAGTTATAAGGAAGATCTCCTCAATATGGTGATGACCTTTCCCTCTATTTCACTGCGCTTCACCGGTCCGAAAAGCCTGCTGTCCTTTGCGCCGGAACGCATATCCGCCATAAGAAAGTATTCGTCCTTCTTCAGCGTAACCGGATACCTCACCGCCTCGGTATCATACGGTCTGGTATCATAAAAAATGCCGTCTTCAATTTGTGTATTTCCGTTTATAATAAGGCCTCCCTCGTCCGGAATGTCAATCACGTCGCCCGGTTGCCCGATTACCCTTCCCACAAACAACTTACCGTCTTTTTTGTACACCAAAACGTCCGAAGGAAAAATCTTATCCTCCAACCTGTAATAAAGCATAAGATCACCGGCACTAAGCTTAGGCTTCATATCATCATTTTTTACGGGAGCGATTCCAAAAATCACAAAAAACATCGCATAAATCAAGCCCGCCATAAGAAATAAATGCGTGAAAAAAGACCGAACATCGGCCATTTGCCGATAATATGCTCTTTTCTTCCGAATCACATCTAAAGGAACTAAGGCCTTTTTTTCTTTTTTCTTTTTTCCTTTAGCCATTTTCTCCCGCTCCTTTTTTCTCTTGGAGAATGGTCTCTCCTTTAGGCTCTACGAATATTTCCTCTCCTTTTCCGGTCTTTTCCTCATCCGAATTCTCTTCAAAAGGACTCTTCTTATCTTCAGGGAGAAGAGCCTCTAAAGCGCAAATTTTCTTCTTCAGCACAGCTATCTCTTCCTCTCTTTCCTTAAGTCTTGCTTCAAAAGAGATTTCCTGCACATAAAAAACGGAGCGATATTCGCTGTCCAGATCCTCCAATTTTTTCCACAGGGAAGCAGGCTTAATGCCGAAAAATCCCTTTCTAAAATGCAGTTTTTTCATGTATTCTGCAACTTCTTCCAAAGTTTTGGATGCCATAATTTTTTTGCTTTCTCTTCTCCTTTTTTCAGTATAGGTTGCAATGATATTTTTGAACAGATAGCGCTTTCCAGAAGATACGCTCCTTGCCTAATCCCCCGTTTCGATATAAGATAAGCCGAAAGCGCGGTATGGGCGATAGAAGTTCTTTCTTATCTTTTCGACATACTACGGGCTTTTCTTAAATACTGAATGAATTCATACACGGATACAAAAAGAAATAGAAATGATTTTTATGA
>CAUSIX010000176.1:0-4205 GCA_963531555.1 uncultured Oribacterium sp. | reverse complement strand
AAGTGGCAGGCGGAGAATCCCTTTGAAGAAGGATCCGGTGTGGAGAAGACCTTGGCAACCGCAGCGGAAAAATATGCGGACAATGCAGTGATTACCGCTTTGGCGGAAAAGGTGAAAGAGCAGTATGCGGCATATCAGGCGAATCCGGAAGGCTATTTTGATTCCGTGGAATTAATGGAGCTCGATACCATGGTCGGCGGCAAGGGAATCAACAATCCCGACCTTGTAAAGGTTCTTGCGGAGAATTCTGGCCCTGCAATCGATTATCTGGAAACTCTCGGTATGACAATCCATAATGTCGGTGCTTTCGGCGGTGCTTCCGTAAAGAGAATTCACCGTCCGGTGGATGAGAACAACAAGGTTATTGCCGTAGGCTCCTATATGGTTCCGATTTTAGAGAAGAATGTAAATGACAGAAAGAATATCACTCTTCTTACTTCCGTAACGGCGGATAAGATTGAGCAGGATGATGCCGGAAATGTGACCGCTGTGCATGCTCTTTCTGCAGACGGCAGTCAGGTCAATGTAAAGGCCAAGGCAGTCATCATTGCAACGGGCGGCTTTGCGGCAAATAAGGAAATGGTGGAGAAGTATCAGCCCTCCTTAAAGGGCTATATGTCCACGAATGCTGCCGGAGCACTCGGACAGGGAATTACCATGGCGGAAGCCATCGGTGCGGATACCGTAGATATGGATCAGATTCAGATTCATCCGACAGTGACGGCGACAGATGCGCATCTTATTACCGAAGGCTTACGTGGAGACGGTGCCATTCTGGTGAATATGGAAGGAAAGCGTTTCACCGATGAGGTAGGAACCAGAGATGCGGTTTCCAAGGCGGAGATTGCCCAGACCGGCTCTCAGGTTTATCTTGTGATTGACAACAAGATGGTGGAGAAATCCGCTGTTATTCAGGGCTATATCAAGTCCGGCTACACTGTAACGGGAAATGATGCGAAGAGCCTTGCCGAGGCTATGGGCGTTCCTGGCGATGCTTTGGAAGAGACCTTAAAGAGCTGGAATGAGGCGGTAGAGAAGAAGGAAGATGCGGAGTTTGGAAGAACCAGCTTTGCGGCAGCTTTAGACACGGCACCTTTCTATGCCATCAAGGTTACTCCGGGTGTACATCACACCATGGGCGGTTTAAAGATTAATACCGTGACGGAAGTCCTAAACAAGGAAGGAAAGGCGATTCCGGGACTCTTCGCGGCGGGCGAGGTTACCGGCGGAGTGCACGGAGCAAACCGTCTCGGCGGAAATGCCGTTTGCGACTTCACCGTCTTCGGTAAGATTGCGGGAGAATCCGCAGCAAGCTACGCAAAGTAAGATTTTCCTAAGCCTGCAAAGACTTTTCGGTGGAAATTCTTTCTTCTTTTTCGTGGAAAAGGAGGAGAGAAAGACGCCGAAAAGTCTTTTTTTTACATTTTTATAAAAATCTTGTCCGGACTTGCAGGATATCGGGAAATGCGATAGAATGAAACGAGTTTTAAGAGGGGCGTGCCATGATGAATAACGATTTAAGCCATACACAAATAATCAGACCATTACAGGACAGCAGTTTGGCTGTGACGGAAGTTTTAGAGCGGGTATATGAGGCTCTGAACGAGAAGGGATACAATCCCATAAGCCAAATAGTAGGGTATATTATGTCCGGGGATCCTACTTACATTACGAGCTTCAAGGGGGCAAGAAGCCTGATTATGAAAGTGGAACGGGATGAGATTCTGGAAGAACTTATGCGAAATTATGTGGAAAACAAGTTGAAGAAAGCGTGATAAGTCTGTTCGGGAATTCCGGGGAGACCTTTTCTTCCTTATTAGGAGTAGTATGCGCATTTTGGCACTGGATTACGGTTCTAAAACCGTGGGCTTGGCTATCACGGATGCTTTGGGCTACACTGTTTTACCCTACAAGACTCTTTGGAGAGAAAGAGAAGGGAAGTTGAGAAAGACAGTGAGAGAGATTTCTAAAGTGGTTTTAGAGGAGAATGTAGAGGAAGTCGTTCTGGGACTGCCTCTTAATATGGACGGCAGCAGAGGAGAGCGGGCAGAGAAGGCAGAAGTTTTTTATGATTTATTGAAGAAGAACCTGTCCTGTCCCGTTGTTTTCTTCGATGAACGCTTGAGTACCGTAGAGGCCAAAGCTATTTTGGATGAAAATGGAGTTCCTCTTAACAAGCAAAAGGAAGTTTTAGATCAGGTGGCGGCCGAGGTGATTTTAGAGGATTATCTGCGCAGTAAGGGCAGGCTATAAGAAAAAAATAGATTTTTCTTTACGGAAAAGGCGCACGGAAACAAAAAGTTAGCCGTTCTCCTTTATCTTGCGAGACTTTATGTAGAGGAGGTTGAAATGGAAGGCGGAAGGATACGTTTACAGTCGGATGACGGAAATTTGGAATTGGAGATTTTGGAAGAAACTGTAGTTAGCGGAATTAATTATATTCTAGTAACGGATGCCCCGGAAGGGGAAGACGGCACCTGCTATGTGATGAAGGATATTTCCGCTCCGGAAGATGAGGATGCGGATTATGTTTTTGCCGAAGGGGATGAGGCGGAAAGGATTATGGATGTCTTTGCCAAACTTTTGGAGGGAGAAGACATCAGTATAGAGAGGTAAAGTTTTTGGAAAGGAAAACAATGAAAGAAGAAAAAAAGCAAAGCATGAAAGCGGATTCGCCGCACAGAATCGTGAATATTCATAGAAGTAATATGAGTTCGAAAGAGGCCTTAGAGGAAAGTACGGAGCATAAGGCGGGAAAGACAATCAATCGGAGAGGAAAGAGGATTTCCGGGAAAGGCAGATTGGAAGAGAGTATAGATAGGGGAAAAAATACAAAAGCGGCAGATACGGGAAGAACAACGAGGACAACAAGGACGAAAACTGCGGAAAGAGCCGCAAAGACCTTTATTTCCCAAAAAACAAATGAAACTGTAAAACGAGAATACAGTTCCGAGGATTTTCCGCTTCTTGCGAAGCCGATGGAGATTCAGGAGAGTAAAAACAAGGGGAAAAAGCAGAAAAACAGCTTCCACGGTTCCGTGAAGATTATTCCCCTCGGAGGACTGGATCAGATCGGAATGAATATTACCGCCATTGAAACGGAAGACACGATGATTATCGTGGATTGCGGCTTGGCGTTTCCGAGCGGAGATATGCTGGGAGTTGACCTTGTCATCCCCGACATCTCCTATATCAAGTCTAAGATACATAAGTTGAAGGGCTTTGTCATCACGCATGGACATGAAGACCATATCGGGGCCCTTCCCTATGTTTTACAGCAGGTAAATGTTCCTATTTACGCGACAAAGCTGACTCTGGCTCTGATCCAGAAGAAGCTTGTGGAAAATGGGATGGATAAGCTTGTAAAGATGAAGAACATGAAGTACGGGCAAAGTGTAAGCTTTGGGGACATTAAGGTGGAATTCGTGAAGACGAATCACTCTATTCAGGATGCGGCGTCTCTTGCCATTACGACTCCTGCCGGTGTACTTGTTCATACCGGAGACTTTAAGGTGGATTATACGCCGGTATTCGGCGATCAGATTGATTTACAGCGTTTTGCGGAACTCGGGAAAAATGGCGTATTGGCGATGATGTCCGATTCCACCAATGCGGAAAAACCCGGATTTACCATGTCGGAGCGGTCTGTAGGAAGAACCTTCGATCTGATTTTTGCAGAGCATCAAAACAGTCGAATCATCGTGGCAACCTTTGCATCCAACGTGGATCGTGTGCAGCAGATTATTAACACTGCCGTGAAGTACAAAAGGAAGGTTGTTGTGGAAGGGCGTTCCATGGTAAATGTCATTTCCGTGGCTTCCGAACTGGAATATGTTCATATTCCGGAAGGAACCCTGATCGATATTGAGAATCTGAAGGACTATCCGGACGAACAGACCGTACTCATCACAACCGGCTCGCAGGGAGAGTCCATGGCGGCTCTTTCCCGTATGGCAAGCGGTATGCACAGGAAGGTTCATATCGGACCGAATGATGTCGTCGTCATGTCTTCTCATCCGATTCCGGGGAATGAACTTGCAGTAGACCGGGTAATTAATGAATTGTATAAGCTTCGTGCAAAGGTGATTATGCAGGATACCCATGTATCCGGCCACGCCTGTGCGGAAGATTTAAAGCTTTTATATTCCTTGGTTAAGCCCAAGTATGCAGTGCCTTTCCACGGAGAGTTCCATCACAGAAGATCT
>CAUSIX010000175.1:0-4231 GCA_963531555.1 uncultured Oribacterium sp. | reverse complement strand
TCGTACATAGCAAAACTGTCATCAAAGAGTAGCGGGAGGTATTCTTCTTTCTCTTTTTGCATAATTTTTGCCGTGGCAAGCCGTAGTGATAAATAGAGCTGATCAATGGTTCCGGTAGAGATTTGTTCCAGAGGAATTAATTTTTCTCTGGTGTCCACAAAAATACGCAGATTCTGATCAATAAAGAGGGCATCATAGTGCTCGTTTGTGATTTTGGAAAGTGCTATTGCTGTTTCCTTGTTAAGATGGAAGGCAAAGCTTTGGTAGATATCCTTGGATAAATTTTCGATTCTTTCTTTTGCCTCTTCTATGGCTTCCATTTTTTCTTTATATCTTTCGTTTTCTTGAAGAAATGGACGAATCTGTTCAGCACGATTCTGTAAGTTGGAGATTTGCCGCAGGCTCTCTTCCAGAGAATTTTCTCGAGAAATAAGTGTATTTTGCAATTCCTTTTCTTTCTTTTCTTCTTCTTTAAGAGACAGGATTTCCCTGTTTACTTTCTCCAGTTCGCCTTTTTTTTGGGAAATCAAGTCAAAACTTTTTTTGATTTCACTATAATATCTTTCTATCACATAAGGCTGGAAAAATTCCGGATCTCCGCCTTCTCCGATTTCTTTTTTTCCGGAATTCATGTATGGTGCGAAGTCGGAGATGTGTCTTTTCTCTAGGATATTTTTATAAGTTATTTCTCTCCGTTTTTTTTGTTCTGTTCTTTTTTTCTCTTCGCTTGCAATAGTCCATGCAAAAATAAAAAAGAAAAGAGAGGCGCAAGCGCTCGGATAAAGCATAGAAATTCCATTGATTCTAAGTGAAAAAACGGACGGTAAAGGAAAGCTGGTATAAAAATACAGCCAGCTGAATATGGTATAGGATATAAAAAATAAAGCTAAGAGAAGAAGGAGCAGAGGAAAAAATGGCTTATATTTTTTTTCTCCTTTTTCTTCTTTGTTTTCATTAAGAAGGTTCTTAAGAGTTTCTTCTTCTTCCATAGCTTCTTCTGAAGAAACAAAGGATTCTCTTTTTACGAGTGCTTCCACGTTTTGAATTTCTTTTTGTAAATCGCTGAGTTTGATAATTTTTCTTTCCAGATTTTCCGTAATCTGTTTTAAGTTATTTTCATGACTCTGTATCGCTTCTGATAGGGAAAGAGAAGAATTATCGTCGGAGCACCCGGATAAAATGTCTGATTGCACTGATTCCTGCTGAATATTTTTGGCTTCACCCAGCAAAGAGGAGTACTCTTTTTCCGCTTGAAAATAAATCTCTTCCTTCAGCTTTTTTTCTTCATCCTCTAAAAATGAGATTGCAGCATCCGGATTGATATTCATATTCCTGCTGTAATTCATATTGGAAAAAATATTTTGAAGTTCTTTAATCATTTCCCTGTTCGTTCCGGATTTTAATTGTCGAATGGAAACGGTATTTTTAAAACTCTCTAAAGAAAAAGAAGATAAGACCTTTTCTAAAAACAGAGTGGATTCTTCTATAGGATTCCTGCTGTTTTTTTCGTAAGAACTGTTGCCTTCCGAAAGCGTCATTTCTTCCGGAAAGATTTCCGCATTTCCACCGGATAGGAAGTTTCTACTCAGGCGGTAGTCCTTTCCCTGAAAAGAAAAAATCAGGCTTCCCCCAAAGGGCAGATTTTTAGAAAAGGGACGATGACGGAAAAACTCCTCTTTTCTACTTGGGGAGGAAGGAATACCATAGAGCATGGCTTGTATAAAAGCGTGTATTGTGGATTTACCCGCTTCATTTTCTCCGTAAATAACATTACAGCTTGGACTAAATTCCAGAGAAAAATTCTGAAACTTGCCAAAGCCTGCAATTTCCAATTTCCTGATAATCATGCCTTTCCTCCTTGGAGAAGTGCGGAAACACCGTAAAATAAGGCCTCTTGCTCTCTTTTTGACAGCTCTTCTATATTTCCTTTCAAATAGGAACGAATGAAAAGTCCCAGTAAATCGTTGCTGTGTTCTTTGTAAAGAGAATGGAAATCATAGTAGGGAACGCTTTCGTCTACCCATTCAATGACTCTTGCATATTTTGGAAATAAATCTTCCGATATCCTTGTTTCCGAATCACGATAGCCGCTGAACCTGATACGATAAATGGTTTCAGGCTCTCTTTTTTTTATTTCCGCATCCAGTACGGAACGAAGAGCTTCCGTTCCGATTGTTTTGTCTAAACTAAAATGTAAGGATAGATACTGCGCGGAGGAGAGCGGAAGGAAATCCAATGCATCTATTTTTTTCCTTATGGGATGAATATTTCCGACAAAAACTCCGTGCTTTCCCGTGCTGTCTTTCCCTAAGGGCTCCGGCGAACCGGGATAAACCATTTTATTTTCCAAAATGACCTTCTTCTCGGTTTTCCCGCCTAAAGCAATATAAGAGAAGGGAAGAGAGGAAAGTATAGAAGGGCTATTCAGAAAAAAATCCTCATTCTTTGTATTACATAAGAGTATAGGGATGGCATCGCTATGATGAGGAGAAAAGTGCTCTAACTCCTCCTTGCATAGAAAAAAACTCTCTAAGGCCAAAATTTCCAAGTTTAATTCATCAATATAAAATTCTTCTCGTTCCTCTTTTACAATATGGACATTTCGAGAAAAAGACGCGGAGTTAAGGAAATGATAGGCATTGGAAGCCTTGGAAAATAAAAGAACATGACAAAAAGGAATCCGAGCAAAAGCTTGCCGGATTCTTTCCACTTCTTCTCTTAATGGAGGAAAATGAAAGCTTTGTCCTGTAAGAAATAAAGCGTCCGCATTTTCCTGTAATACTAAGTCTACAATTTTATCCAAAGAGGAAAGTACTGCATTTCCTCGTTCTCTTCCCCATGATTTTTGCCCATCGGGTATTATGCCTAAATGCAAATCGGAAGCATGAATAAAACGCATAGAACTCCTCTTTTCTTTACAGCTCGCAATTTCCTACGGTTCTCGGGAAGGGAAGTACATCACGGATATTGCTCATACCGGTAATGTACATTACCGCTCTTTCAAAACCTAAGCCGAATCCGCCATGTCTGGTGCTTCCGTATTTACGAAGATCAAGATAAAACTGATATTCGTTCAGATTCATATGAAGCTCTTCCATACGTTTTGTGAGTTTTTCCAAATCATCTTCTCTTTGGGAGCCGCCAATAATTTCTCCGATTCCCGGAACGAGACAATCGACAGCAGCAACGGTTTTGCCGTCATCATTCAGTTTCATATAAAAAGCTTTAATATCCTTCGGGTAATCGGTAACGAAAACAGGACGTTTAAAGATTTCTTCAGTCAAATAACGCTCATGTTCGGTTTGCAAATCGGAACCCCATTCCACCTTATAATCAAAGCGATCATTTACTTTTGATAAAATTTCCACGGCTTCCGTATAAGTTATTCTTGCAAATTCGGAATGAACAATACTTTGCAAACGGGAGAGAAGACTCTTGTCCACAAATTGATTTAAAAAGGCAAGTTCTTCCGGAGCATTCACAAGAACATACTGAATCACATATTTCAGCATATCTTCCGCGATAAACATAACATCTTCCAAATCGGCAAAAGCCATTTCCGGCTCAATCATCCAGAATTCGGCAGCGTGCCTTTGCGTATTGGAATTTTCAGCACGGAAAGTCGGTCCGAAAGTATAAATGTCACGGAAGGCCTGAGCGAAAGTTTCTCCGTTAAGCTGTCCGGAAACGGTAAGACTGGTTTTCTTTCCGAAAAAATCCTGATGATAATCGGGTTTTCCGTCTATTTTGGGTAAATCCTCTAAGGGAAGTGTAGTTACCTGAAACATTTCTCCGGCACCCTCCGCATCCGATGCGGTAATAATCGGAGTGTGTACATAAACGAATCCTCTTTCCTGGAAGAAGGAATGGATGGCAAAGGCAATCTGGGAACGAATTCGAAAAACGGCCTGAAAAGTATTGGTTCTGGGGCGAAGATGAGGAATAGTTCGCAGATATTCCAAACTGTGTCTTTTCTTTTGAAGAGGGTAATCGGAACTGCTTTCTCCTTCTACGGAAAGGGAGACGGCCTGTAACTCAAATTCCTGTTTTGCATCCGGTGTAGCTAAGAGTTTTCCGGTGACAATTACCGCAGCACCCACGCCCAATTTGGAAACTTCGGCGAAATTTTCTAAATTATCATGGTATACCACTTGTAGAGGTGTGAAAAAGGTACCGCCAGAAATCGTCAAAAAGCCAAAGTTTTTAGAGTCTCTGTTACTTCTTACCCAAC
>CAUSIX010000174.1:0-4242 GCA_963531555.1 uncultured Oribacterium sp. | reverse complement strand
CGAAAAACTGCGTTTCTCTTGTTTTTCGCAAGTACCGACGGGCTCAGACTACCCCTGCATTCAGACCTATATTGCAAAGAATTCCTTTGTTAATTTGATTTTTTACAGCCCCTTCAAGTATGACAAGGAAATATAAGCTCGAATCTTATCTCTTTTCTCCGACTATCCTGAACTTCATTCTTTCTACATTTTACTTCTATGCTTCTTTTACGAGTTTTCCGCTCATTCGGTCAATCGTCATCACAAGCACACTTACCCTGCTCCCCGCTTTTCTGATTTCCTCTTCAATGGACTCTTTTGTAGGATAGAAACGTTCTGCAAGCTTTCGGCAAATGGAAAGCACCTTTTCCCGATCCTCTACGATTTCCATTCTTCCGAGGCAAACGACCGAATGAAAGTGCCAAGGCCACTTTCCTTCTTTCTTAAATCCTTCGTCCAGCACTGTAAAGCAAACTTTGTTGTTCTGTGTAATGAGATCCAGCTTCAGTCCCTGCAACGCTCCGTGAAAATAAAGTTTTCCGTCTTCTTCGTTATAGAATTGATTTAAGGGAATAGCATAGGGATAACCGTTTTCTCCGTGAAGAGCAAGTACTCCTCTCGGGGCTTCTTTCAGTACCTTTCTACATTCCTCCTCCGTAATTTCTTGCTTAAATCGACGCATTTTTCTGAATTCTTCTTCCATTGAACCTTCCATCCTTCCTCATTTCATAAGCTGAAACAGTCAGAAAACTATAGCATAGGGAAAAACTTTTTCCTATACTCTTCCACTATTGAAAAATGAATATCTTGTCCCCATCCCATTTTTTCTATTTCAAAAATTTATCCTTGAAAATAAACTATTTATATAGAACGATTAGAAAAATACTTGTCCCTCTATTGTTATATACAACTAACTATTATATGATATTCATTAATCTTATGTTTAACTATTCACTTTTTTAGATAGTTATTACTAACAATATTTAGGAGGCCTCCATGAACGTTTACAAAAAAGTATTTCACTACGTTCCGGAAAAAATCGTGCCGGGAATCCTTTCGATCCTGACTTCCCTTCTTTCCGGAGTGATTCTGGTCTACGCCTATATGCTCCTCTACTTCTTTCTGGAAAATCTCATCCTTTTCCGAGATGAAGGGCAAAGCTACGCCATGAGTCTGAAAATTGTTCTCGCCCTTACCCTGGCAGGACTTTGCTATCTCTTTTCCGGTGTCTTATCCCACATCTTTGCCTTCCGCTTGGAGACAAATCTCCGGAAGAAAGGGATTGAGGGCTTAGCATCCGCTTCATTTCGCTTTTACGACCTGCATTCGTCCGGCTATATTCGAAAAACCATCGACAGTAACGCGGAGAAAACCCATCAGGCAGTGGCCCACATGATTCCAGACAGTGCCCAGGCTTTTCTTGTGCCCCTCCTTACCCTGGCTCTTGGCTTCTTTGTGAGTCTTCGGGTAGGGGTAATTCTCCTGCTTCTGGTTCTCGTTAGCGGCTTCTTCCTCCAGAAAATGATGGGCGGCAGCCAATTTATGAAGTTTTATCAGGAATCCTTAAATCATCTCAGTGCAGAAACCGTGGAGTATGTTCGGGGTATTCAGGTCGTAAAGCTCTTCGGAAATCGCTTGCAAAGCTTCAAAGCCATGAAAGAAGCCATTGAAAACTATGCAAAATACGCCTTTGAATACAGTTTAAGCTGTAAAACGCCCTATGTTCTCTACCAATGGATCTTCCTAGGCTTAATTCCGATTCTTTCGATTCCCCTGTCCTTTCTTCTGGTAAAAGAACCCCAACCCGAAAAACTGATTATCGATTTGATTATGATTTTCTTTCTGGACGGGGTCATCATGGTGGCTTTCATGAAAATCATGTGGTCCGGCATGTACATTTTCAATGCAAGCTTTGCCATCGACGAAATGGAAAAGCTCTACAAGGCAATGCAGGAAGACAGCCTACAATACGGCAAAGAAGAAAATTTCCCCAATTACAGCATGGAGTTTCAAGATGTAGATTTCTCCTACGGAGACAAGAAAGTTTTGGAAGGGCTTTCCTTCCGTTTGGAAGAAGGAAAAAGCTATGCCCTTGTGGGGCACTCCGGTTCGGGAAAATCCACCATTGCAAAGCTTTTCTCCGGCTTCTACAAAGCGGATAAAGGGCAGATTCGAATCGGGGATCTCCCCATTGAAAGCTACAGCAAAAATGCCCTTTGTAAGGCTATCTCCTTCGTTTTCCAGGACAGCAAGCTCTTCCATAAGACGATTTATGAAAATGTGCTGTTAGGGAAACCCGATGCTACTCCGGAAGAAGTCCATCGCGCTTTGGAACTGGCAGGTTGCAGAGAAATTCTGGAACGTTTTCCCGAGAAGGAAAATACCTTAATCGGGGCAAAGGGCGTTTACCTTTCCGGTGGAGAAAAGCAAAGAATCGCCATTGCCAGAGCGATCTTAAAAAATGCTCCCATCGTGATTCTGGACGAAGCCAGTGCCTCCATCGATGCGGATCAGGAGTATGCCCTGCAAAATGCCTTTAAGAATCTGATTCAAGGGAAAACCGTGATTATGATCGCCCACCGTCTTTCCAGTATTCAGGGCCTCCACGAAATACTGGTTTTGGAAGAGGGAAAGATCCTGGAACGGGGAAGCAGTAAGGAGCTTTTACAAAAAGACAGTCGCTATAAAAAGCTCTGGGAACTGTATCAAACTACGGAAGATTGGAGGATAAACAAATGATGAATTGGTTCAAAAAACAGTTCTCCCTTACGGAGCAGGGCGCGAAAAACCTGCAAAAAGCCAGCCTCTACTGCTTTCTTACCTATTGCATCAACATGGGGCCCGTTATGCTCTTACTCTATCTCGCAAAGCTCCTTCTGGAAAATGCGGCTAGAACGGCCTTTTCGCCATGGGAGCTGATTCTTCCGGCGCTCTGTATCCTGCTCCTCCTCTACCTCCTGCTTTCCAAGGAGTATGTCTGCCTCTATAATGCGACCTACAAAGAATCGGCGAACCTGAGAAAAAATATTGCAGAAACCCTGGCAGACCTTCCCATTGCCTATTTTTCCAAGCATGACTTAAGTGATTTGTCGGAAAGCATTATGTCTGACGTGGAGAGGATTGAGCACGCCTTAAGCCATTCTGTCCCGAAAATCGTAGCCATGATTTTCTTCTTCCCGATTATGGGAATCCTCATGTGCTTCTCGAACTGGAAGCTGTCCCTTGCCACCCTTCTCCCCACGATTTTCAGCTTTCTTTTGATTCCCTTATCCAGAAAGCTCGTAGTGCAAAACAATCAAAAGTACTATCATCTTTTGCGGGAAAATGCGGAAGCTTTTCAGGAACACATCGACCTGCATCAGGAAATCAGAAGTTTTCTTCCTGACAGGGAGGTTAGAGAGGCCTTATTTCAAAAAATGGACAGGCAAGAAAAACTCCACTTAA
The DNA here is from genome assembly GCA_963531555.1 of uncultured Oribacterium sp. Taxonomy (GTDB): domain Bacteria; phylum Bacillota; class Clostridia; order Lachnospirales; family Lachnospiraceae; genus Oribacterium. The sequence goes on along the minus strand of CAUSIX010000174.1, from coordinate 819 downwards.
AAACGGAAATGGGCTCCTTTATTGTCATGGGATGCTCTTCCATTTTTGCTTTCTTGAGTGTTGCTACGGTGATTTTCGTCGGTTTCCCGCTCTATCAAAATGGCAGCCTTTCCCTCCTCTACTTCTTGGGCTTTATCATCGCTTCCATGAAATTAAAGGAAATCTTCGACATTTCCAAGGAAAGCCTGATGGAAATTTTCTATATTGCACCGGCGGTGCAGCGCATCTCCGAAATCAAGGCCGCAAAGAAGCAGGAGGGACAGAGCACAGCGCTTTCCGACTTCTCCATTGACTTTCAGGATGTGTCCTTCTCCTACAACGAAGACAGGGCGATTCTGAAAGACGTCTCCATGTCGGTAAAGGAAGGGGAGCTTTTCGCTTTGGTCGGCCCCTCCGGCTGCGGAAAAACCACCATTTTACGCCTGCTGTCCAGACTTTATGACGCAGATACCGGAAAAATTCTCATCGGCGGAAAGAATTTACAAAACACGGCCACCGACTCCATTTTCCAAAAAATCGCCATGGTCTTTCAGGAAGTAAACCTCTTTAATACCACTATCCTTGAAAATATCCGTCTCGGAAGAGCGGATGCCACGGACGAGGAAATCAGGGAAGCGGCACGTCTTGCGAACTGTCTGGACTTTATTGAAAAGCTTCCCGAGGGCTTCCAAACCAGAATCGGAGAAAACGGCGCGGAACTCTCCGGCGGAGAAAGGCAGCGGCTTTCCATTGCCAGAGCCTTCTTAAAGGATGCTCCCATACTCCTCTTAGATGAAATTGCCGCAAATCTGGATATTGATAACGAAAGAAAAATTCAGG
>CAUSIX010000173.1:0-4260 GCA_963531555.1 uncultured Oribacterium sp. | reverse complement strand
GGCTCCCAAGCTGGCTTTCATATATCCAACCAAGGTTCCATTAATGTTTCCCTCCGTCGTTGTCGTGGTAGTGGTTGTTACTTCTGTAGCTGTTTCTGTAGATTCACTTGCCGACTGTTTATTGCCCTTGGCAGAATTAAACTGAACTCCAGTCATTATAAGTTGAATCTTTTGTGCGGATTCGCTGACAATCTTTCTTAAATTTCCAAAGGTACTTGTATTGTAAGTTACTTTATTTTTATAGGTACCATCTGCATTCTTTTTAGAATCATCAGGATAAGTTCCGGCATATTCTCCAGCATTATCTTTCGCAGGATTAAAGAAACCACGCTTAAATGTATGTCTAAAATTCTCGACAGTACTCACTGTATAATCCTTGCCGTCTTCTCCTTTGATAATTGTTGTACTATATAAATCCGGTCCATCTCCATTCTTCCCATACGTTGTTTTAAACGGTGTAATATTCGATAAATCCAAATCCATCGCAATACTTACTTTGTCCTTAGCAAAAGTTGAGTTTGCATAATTAATGCGGAAAATCATACGCTTTCCATCAGAAGCACTTAGTGCATAATGTTTTTTTGCATCCTCTAAGTCTGTAGGAAGATGGAAGCTTCCGTTAAGCTTATCTCCCATCGTAAAAGTAGCGCGAAGCCCGGTTTCCAAGTCATTCACATAAGTATCCTTTGCATTATTTTTCGTGCTCTTATCTCCCACCTTCTCCGATGCAAGAATGGCATTCGTAACCGCGGAGACATCCAAATCCGCCTTTAAAGAGTATGTCTTTCCACTCTCTACGTCGTGTGCAGCAATCTCAGTGGAATCAAAATTCCCGGCACCTTGTTCTTCTTTATCTTCTTTAATGGAAAGATCTCCTTTCATGACAAGGTCTCCGCTCTCCTTATTTTCATACTCTGTTCCATTAAATGCGCTCGACTTATCAGAAAGAACTTTCTTTTTCTCTACATCGTCCGTTGTGATTTTGCAGCTAACTCCATTGGCTTCAATTTTTGTGCCTTGATAATCATCCTTCTTTACCACATCATTCACATTATTCGGCGCAGTTGTTGCCGGGTCTGCTGGCGACTCTGAAACAGTGACCGGTGCTGTCGGTGTAGTAGTAGCTGTTGTAGTCGTAGTTGTCGCACCTGTAGTAACTGCCTCTCCTGTACTGCCTGCCGTTCCGCTTGTCGTAGTTGCCCCCGCTTGCTGCCGTTGCAATTGTTCCTGACTTGTTGCAGAAGCTGCGGCTATCGCTGTGCTCGAGCCTGCCTCTGTATTTGTTGCTGCGGGGTTGCCGGGTTCCTGCGCTCTAACGCTTAAAGGTGTTGCTGCGATAACTCCGGTTACAGCAAGTGCAGCTACTTGAACTTTTAAATTCTTCTTTCTCATCTTTACTCTCCCTTGCTTTCTAAATGATGTACTCCGGTAGCTAATCTCTAATCCCTGAATATTCAGCTATTCTGTACATGTGAACAGGTTTAGGACTACTCGAATTGCTTTCTTCCTATATAAGGCATAAAAAATTGCCCGCAATTATTTCCCAAAACAGGCTTTATCTTACTAGGCTTATAAGGAAAAGGCAAGAGAATAGTAAAGAATAAATTGTGAAAAATAAATAAAACCGTAAGTAAAATTTGTAAGAAATGTCAAAAATAATTCAGAAGTGGCGCTGGCGAGGCCTGAGACATCCTGTTTACACTTCCGGCGCAAACTCCCCGCCGTTTCCGAAAACAAAATGCCCGCAGCCTACACCGGTATCAAAATGGCACTTCGCAATACCGAGATCCACCATATCCATTTCATCACGGTTTTCTACCGTAGCCGTAAGAATCCCGTTATGATAATGAAAGATGGGTTTTTGCTTATTCAAAGCACTGGGGGCAAGCGCCGCCGCTTCCATTCCTTCCCTAACCCACTTCGGATAGGGCACGTCCCCCTCGATTCGCGCTTCCCAAGGTTTTTTCTTCGAAGGGAGTAAAGAATGCAGTATCTTTCCCTTCCATCCGCTTTCCGCCGCATATCCCAGAAGAATCACCGCCTGCACGTGTTCCTCTTCCGGATAAGAGAAGCTCTCTCTGTCAAAAGTTCCTCCTACCCAGCAGGTACCAAGACCTAAACTTTCCGCAAAAAGAAGCAGTTTTTCCCCGTAATACCCGATTTTCTCCCGAAAATGCGCTTGTCCCGGATTCCCCTTTAAAAGAAGCAGACTTCGTACATTTTTAAACAGGCCGTAACTTTTTCCAAAATGGGAAAATGCCCTGCTTCCGTCTTCCACGAATTCAATTTCCAGAGCACTTTCCCCATTTACCTCAATAATCTCATCCTGTATCTTTTGAATCAGCTCCTCTTTCAATTCTTCCTCCGTGAAAGAGCGCTGTGATTTTCTATGCAGTATTATCTCGTTCATGCTTTCCCTATTCATGATTGTCTCGTTCATACTTGTCTCATTCATGCTTGTCTATCCCTGCTAGCCTTTCTTCCATTTCCATATTGCCATGGTGAAAATCAAAACATACCCTATCAAACTGTATATATCCGGTATTTCCCCTAAAAAGCTGAATCCTAAAACTGCAGAAAAGATAACCTGACTATAGTCATAGACGGAAATCTCTCTCGCCGGAGCATAGGAGTAGGCTTTCGTCACAAAAATCTGCCCGACAGCGGCACAAAGTCCCGCGCATAAGAGAAAGATAAGCTTTGGTAAGCTTAAAGGCGCAAACTGCAATAAGCAAAAGGGGAATATCGCAAGGAGGGAAAATAAAGAAAAATAAAATACAATCTGTGCTCCCTGTACTCCCTCTTTTCCCAGTTTCCTGACAAAAGTATAGGCGGTTCCCGCACAAAATCCGCCGAAAAGGCCGAGTAAAGCAGGAAGTCCGAGCAGTCCCTGCCCCGGTTTTACGACAAAAGCCGCCCCGAGAAGGGCAATCAGCACGGAGATGATGGCGACCGCCCCGGGTCTTTCTTTTAAAATGAAGGCAGACATCAGAACGGCGAAAAAAGGAGCCATTTTCTGTAAAATACTCGCATCCCCGAGCTTAAGAAAGCCGATTGCCCAGAAATTACAGATTAATCCTGTCGTTCCGAAAAAGCAGCGAAGGAAGAGAGGAAGCCGATTCTTCTTTTCCACATAAAAGGAAGCGCTCTCTTTTCGCATGATGAGAAAGGCAACAACTGCGGCAACCGCATTACGAAACATCGCCTTCTCCATGACGGGAACATTACCGGAAAGCTTTACAAAAAAGGCCATCCCGGCGAAGCCTGCCGCGGAAAGGATAATGGAAACTATCCCTTTTATTCGATTGTTTTTCTCCTCTAAAGGCATTGCCCCTGCTTTCTCTTCATCCACTTTCCGTTTGTGAAATCCGGAATTGCCACAGGCTGACCGCCGAGAGCGATGGACTCTTCCGAAAGAGCGCTAATACTCATCCAGCTCGCCATATCATAGACATCGATAGGCATGGGGAGATTTTCTTGTAGACAGCGAATAAAGTCGGAGAAAACGAGATAATCCATTCCTCCGTGTCCCTTCTTTACTCCACTTTTCAAATAGTCCTTCCAAAGCGGATGCTCGTACTGCGTACGGAAGCGTTCCACATTTCCCCACTGTTTCTTCCATTCGAAGTGATCCTTCGCGCCTTCATCTCCGTCCAGGAAAATAGAAGCGTTATCCTCCATATACATTCCCTTCGTACCTTGTACGGTAAAGCCACGAGAATAGGCACGCGGGAGGGTGGTATCCAACGTAAGCAGGATGCTTTCTCCGTTACTGCATTTAATCATAGTATTCACTACGTCACCCTGCTGAAAAACCGTGTTTTGTAAAGCCTTGTCTTCCGGCTTCTTTTCCTTAATATACTCACGAAGACCGGAAGCCTTTGATGCCATAGAGGATAGACTGAGCATCCGGTTTCCTCTGTTAATATGCAGAATTCTGGCAATAGGCCCTAGCTCGTGTGTGGGATAATTTTCCGTATTTCGATGAATGTAATTATCCAAGCGATAATGACGATTCTCTTTTCCGAAGGAAATTTCCTCTCTTAAATCATGCTTGTATCCGCCTTCGCAGTGCACGATTTCTCCGAGAACCCCCGCCTCCGCCATGTGGTAAACCATCATTTCATCTCTTCCGTAGACACAGTTTTCCATAAACATGACGGGAGTCTTTGTTTCTTCATAGCAATCCACAAGCTTCCAGCACTCGGAAAGAGAATACGCACCGCCCACTTCGGAAGCTACCGGCTTACCGGCACGCAT
>CAUSIX010000172.1:0-4268 GCA_963531555.1 uncultured Oribacterium sp. | reverse complement strand
CCGATAGTATGAGAGGCGTAAAGACGGAGTGAGCAAAAGCATTTTCCAAAGCAAACATTCTTTCCTATCTTATAGAATGCGTTCGACACAAAAAGGCAGGCTCCATAAAGCTATGAAGAAGAAAGTGCACCGGCTCGAATACAGCATCATAAAAGGAGTAGAGTATGATACTTGCAGACAAGATTATTGAATTAAGAAAGAAAAACGGCTGGTCCCAAGAAGATCTCGCAGAGAAGCTGGATGTCAGCAGGCAGTCTATTTCCAAATGGGAAGGAGCCCAGTCCATTCCGGATATGAATAAGATTTTGAAGTTATCCGAGGTCTTTTTCGTAAGCACGGATTATCTCTTAAAGGATGAGATAGAGCTGGACATCCCGGGAGAAGCCCCAAAGGTTGATACGGACTCTTCCTTTAAAGAAGTTCCCGTTTCCATGGAGGAGGCCAATGCTTTTCTCGCACACAAGAATCAGGCCGCTTCTCAGATTGCTCTGGGCGTATTGCTTTGTATCCTTTCCCCTACCCTATTGATTACCTTAACCACCCTCCAGGAAAATGCCGCTCTTCTCCTCTCAGAGGGAAAAGCAGTCGGGATCGGGGTGCTCTTCCTCTTCCTTTTGGTTGGCATTGCAGTGGCCTTATTTATCAAAAGCTCTATAGAAGGGGGGCGTTTCCACTATATAGAAAAAGAGCTTCTGAATACTGCTTACGGGGTAAATGGTATGGTGCAGGAGAAAAAATCCCGTTACCAGGGAACGTATACTTCTCAGATGATTTTAGGTATTTTTCTTTGCATCATTGCGGCAAGTCCCATCTTTATCAGTATGATTATTTATGGAGAAGATAATCTCCATACCGCTCTTGCCGTGCCTTTCCTTCTGCTTTTTGTGGCCGTTGGCGTGTTTCGGATTGTCAAAACGAATATTATTTGGGATGCCTTGAACATGCTTTTAGAGCAAGGGGATTATAGAAGGGAGAAAAAGATGGATGAGTACAAAAATGAAAACGTCGGGCAAATTTACTGGTGCTTGGTAATCGCTATCTATCTTGGCTACAGTTTTATTACCCGGCGCTGGGACATCAGCTGGATTGTTTGGCCGGTAGCCGGAGTAGGCTACGGTGCAGTATGCGGCATTGTCAATTCCTTTAGAACGAAGATTTAAAACCTTAAAAGGGGCTGTAAAAAATAAAAAGGACGTTTTTAGTGCTATGGAGGTTTTTATTTTTTACAGCCACTTTTTTGTGTCCGAATTAGTTTTTCACTTTAGATAAAATCTTATTCATATCTTTAAGTTTATCCGTTGCGGGCATTCGGCATGCTTTGATCTAAGCTATACTCCCGCATCCCTCCGTGCTTTTCTGGTCAATCTACTCCTCTTAAAGCACTCCTCGGTTTCCCGAGGCTCAAAGAAATGCTTTCCCTTTTCCGCTAGGCATTGTTTAATCCTCTGATAATCCTCGAAAGAAGACAGTTCTCCTATAAACAGTAGATAATCCCCTTTATAAATCGAGTCCAGAATCTTGGAGGTGCTGTTTTTCTTATAGAAAGTAAAATGAGGATAAAAATGAATTCTGCTCCCTGTTCCGTCGTGTAGCTGAAAATCTATGAAGCCGATTCCCGAATAAGGAATACTCCGGCTTTCTCCTTTTCGATAGTGCAGCACTATTTCCTCTTCATAAAATACGGCTTCCACAATATAGGATTGGAAGAAAAACTGATAAAACTCCCGAAGAGCAACAAAACCGCAAAGGAGAAGTAGTACAAAGATAAACCAAATGCTACTATCCCATCCCACGTGTGCGTAGAAGAAGAGAAAAAGCCCGGCGAAAAGCAGCAGAACAAACAAAGCCGAAATAGGATTGGGAGAATAGTGTGTGATTTCCCAATGGCAATTTCCATTTTCATCCGGGTAGGTATTCCTTTTCATCTTACTATATTCTTTCGAAGACTCTTTTTAGTCTTCCTTATAGACAAGGATATATGCCTTTATATAATCGCTGCCTTCCACGATAGTGAGCGGCACTTCCAAAACGACTTTTCCCGTCTGTCCCTTATAATAGCTCTCTCTCTCCTCGGCAGAGTAGAAATACATTCCGGCGGAATAGCTGTGTCCGGCCTCTACGGAAAGATCAAAGCTCACCTTCTCCGTTTTGACATTTCTTGTCTTCGTGCCTACCGTTTCCGTGGACTGATAAACTCCTTCGATGGTATGCTGGCCGGGAGTCAAAGCTACGACAGTTTCCAAGTCCTTTCCTGTAGTAAAGGGCACGTTGACAAGGTCACTTCCGTCTACCTTAATCTGCTTCCCGTAAATGTGAAGGACTCCCTTATCCCTGTTGTCCTCATTAAACTTCTTCTCACTGTTCTCTCTCTTTTTTCCCATGGAAAGCATTACGGTGAAGGCTACCGCCCACACTACGGCTACTACTGCAATGATCATAATGGTTTGTGTTGTCATTTCTACTCCTCCTAAAATCTTCTCCTTTTCATAAGCAATGCTTTGTAACGAGGTTCACAAGCTTTACGGGTAACATTCGGTATGAAAAAAAGAAATCTGTAAAATATCCACAAATCATTATAAATTTACTATAGTAAATGTCAATCCGCTTATTCCTGTAAACGAAATTTTGCTACCAATTCATCCAGAATCACAGCCTGGCCTGACAACTCTTCTGAAGCCGCCGCACTTTCCTCCGCTGTTGCGGAATTGGTCTGTACCACGGAGGAAATCTGTTCCATCCCGACAGTCAGCTGACCCATACCCTGTGATTCCCGCTCCGATTCTTTGGATATCTCGAAAACCATATTGTTAATTCTATCCGCATGTTCTGCCACTGTAGAAAGTGCCTCTTCTGTTTCCTTCGTAATCTTTGCGCCTCGTTCCACCGCTTCTTTGGTTTCTTCAATCAAAATGCCCGTGTTCTGCGCCGCTTTAGCGGATTTCTGTGCCAGATTCCCCACTTCATCCGCCACAACCGCAAAGCCCTTTCCTGCTGCCCCTGCTCTTGCCGCCTCAATAGCCGCATTGAGAGAAAGGATATTGGTCTGAAAAGCAATATCATCAATAGTTTTGATAATCTTCCCTATTTCATTGGACTTCTCCGTGATTTCCTCCATTGCCCGGGACATCTCTTCCATCTTCCCTGTACTCAGAGTAACCGCTTGTCCGGCATCTCTACTTAAGCGCTTTGCCTCTTCCGCTTTCTTGGTCGTCAGCTTTATAGAGTCGGAAATTTCATTCATGCCGGCGGAAAGCTCTTCTACCGAGGATGCCTGCTCTGTTGCTCCCTGAGAAAGAGACTGCGCCCCATTCGAAACCAAAGAGGAAGTGGCGCTAACCTCGGAAGCTGACTTTTGTATCTCCAAAATTGTGCTATTCAGCTCATTTCGTATGTTTCTTAGCGATTCGATAAGCGGGTAATATTCTCCCTGATAAAGTTTATCTTCTTCCAAATTCACCCGGAAATTTCCTTCCGACAGTTCGCCGAGCTTTTCCTTAAGGTCCTCTGAAATGCCTTTGATAGTATCCATGACTTGCTGGAAGCCCTGCCCAATATACCCGATTTCATCATTTTTAAGATAGGCTACCTTTTCGCTGAAGTCTCCATTGGACACCTTTCTTCCGACTCTCGCAATAGCTTCAAGCGGTGCCAAACTCTTCTTTGTCAGAAGATAGATTCCTAAGATAATAACGGCGATTCCCACCGTTGCAAGGCCAAAACAAAGGAAGACGATTCGGAAAATCGGTGCCATAAAATCCTGCTCGTCTACGGAAAGCATAATCCACCAAGTGTTTCCCATGATATCTGTCGGTACATAGTAAACTCTTCTTTCTACACCGTCCTTCTCTCTTTCCAAAAGGCGAAATGCATTTCCCTTCCCCATTTCTGCTGAAATCTTCTGATAATCTTTCTCTGTCTTATCTTCAGAAAGAGGGGTACCGATCAATTCCGTATCTTTACTAAAGGCAAAGTTTCCTCTCTCATCTACAATATCGGTTTCCAAGCTGGGATAATGACTATCTTTCTGCTCTGCAGCGGAAAAAAGATTCATGTCAATGTCCAGTAAGATAGCCCCCACAAACTGATCCCGGAAAAGTACCGGACGGGATATCGTAATCACTTTTTTCTTATCAAGAACCGTCTCATAAACATCGGTTATTATCGTTTTCTTCTTGTCTTTGGCCTCAGTATAATTAGGCTTATGCTGAAACTGTCTATAGGGATAATTGGTGATGCTCCGATTCTGAAAGCCTTCTCTTCCGATATAG
>CAUSIX010000171.1:0-4275 GCA_963531555.1 uncultured Oribacterium sp. | reverse complement strand
CATATCCTCTGGGCGCACAATCTTCGACACGATACCCTTGTTTCCGTGACGACCTGCCATCTTATCTCCTACGCCGATTTTACGCTTCTGTGCAATATAAACACGAACGGACTGGGAAACCCCGGGAGCCAGTTCATCGGAGTTTTCTCTGGTAAATACCATCGTGTTGATAACCGTTCCATAGGCACCATGAGGCACCTTTAAGGAAGTATCCCTTACTTCTCTTGCCTTTTCTCCGAATATCGCGCGAAGAAGTCTCTCTTCCGCAGTAAGTTCGGTTTCTCCCTTCGGCGTCACTCTGCCTACCAGAATATCTCCCGCTCTTACTTCCGCGCCGATACGAATGATTCCTCTTTCATCCAAGTTCTTTAAAGCTTCATCACCGACACCCGGTACATCGGAGGTGATTTCTTCCGGTCCGAGCTTAGTGTCTCTTGCTTCCAATTCATACTCTTCAATATGCACGGAAGTATATACATCGTTTTGTACCAGTCTCTCGGAAAGGAGAACAGCATCCTCGTAGTTATAGCCTTCCCAAGTCATAAATCCGATAAGCGGATTCTTTCCCAAGGCAATCTCACCATTCTTTGTAGAGGGACCGTCCGCAATGACTGTACCTGCTTCTACATGATCATGAGTATCTACAATCGGTTTTTGGTTATAACAGTTACTGGGGTTACTGCGCACAAACTTCATCAGCTTGTATTCATCATATCCCCCGTCCTTATCTCTTTTGATAACAATCTTTGAGGAGGAAGAAAGAGTAACCTCTCCGCTGTTCTTTGCCACCACGCAGGCTCCGGAGTCAACGGCAGCCTTGTTGGACATACCGGTATCCACCACTGCGGATTCCGTGGTCAGAAGCGGAACCGCCTGACGCTGCATGTTGGATCCCATAAGCGCACGGTTCGCATCGTCGTTCTGTAAGAACGGAATCATGGAAGTCGCCACGGAGAAAACCATCTTCGGAGATACGTCCATTAAATCAATACTTGCTTTCGGAAAAGCGGAAGTTTGATCCCGATATCTTCCGGAAACGTTATCGTGCTTAAAATGCCCTTCTTCATCCAAGGGCTCGTTCGCCTGGGCAACCACGAAGTTATCTTCTTCATCTGCGGCAAGATAGACCACCTGATCCGTTACAACAGGATTCGCCTTGTCCGTTTTATCTACAACACGGTAAGGCGCCTCAATAAAACCGTACTCATTGATTCTTGCATAGGAAGCAAGCGAGTTAATCAGTCCGATGTTCGGTCCTTCAGGAGTCTCGATGGGACACATTCTGCCATAATGGGTATAGTGTACATCTCGCACCTCAAAACCTGCACGGTCTCTGGAAAGACCTCCCGGTCCGAGTGCGGAAAGTCTTCTCTTATGGGTAAGCTCGGAAAGCGGGTTGTTCTGGTCCATGAACTGAGACAGCTGAGAAGAACCGAAGAATTCTTTTACCGCAGCCGTCACAGGCTTAATGTTGATTAAGGACTGCGGCGTGATTTCATCAATATCCTGTGTGGACATTCTTTCACGAACCACTCTCTCCATACGGGAAAGTCCGATACGGTACTGGTTCTGTAAAAGCTCTCCAACGGCACGAATACGACGATTTCCGAGATGATCGATATCATCCGCCGTTCCGATTTCTTCATCAATGTTTAAAACATAGTTAATCGAGGCAAAAATATCTTCCTTGGTAATGTGCTTCGGAATCAGGGAATGAATATTCTTACGAATTGCCTCGGACAAGGCTTCCGTTCCCTTATCTCCAACCTCCTCCAAGATTTCCTTAAGTGCAGGATAATACACCAGCTCATTGATTCCCAGTTCCTCCGGATTAATCTCCTCCGGAATCCAAGCCCGGATATCGACCTGCATGGAAGAAAGTACCTTTTCCATGCGAGTCGGTCCGTCAATCATTACGAAGGGAACAGCGGCATCCTGAATTTCTGTTGCAAGCTCTTTACTCACCATGGTTCCGGCTTCCGCTAAAAGCTCACCCGTTTCCGTAGAATATACCGCTTCCGCAAGAGTATGCCCTTTGATTCTGTTTTTTAAATGCAACTTCTTATTAAACTTATATCTTCCCACCTTGGCCAGATCGTAACGTCTCGGGTCAAAGAACATGGAATTTAAGAGAGACTGCGCAGAGTCAACGGAAAGAGGCTCCCCGGGTCTAATCTTCTTATACAATTCAAGAAGACCTTCCTGATAATTTTCAGAAGGATCCTTTTCAAGAGACGCCTGCAACTTCGGATCATCTCCAAAAAGATCAAGAATCTCTTTGGAAGAGCCAATGCCGAGTGCACGAATGAATACCGTAACCGGCACTTTTCGGGTTCTATCTACACGAACGAAGAAAATATCGTTGGAATCCGTCTCATACTCAATCCAAGCGCCGCGATTCGGAATAACGGTACAACTATAAAGTTCCTTACCTACCTTATCGTGATCCACGCCGTAATAAATTCCGGGAGAACGAACCAGCTGCGAGACGATAACTCGCTCCGCACCATTGATAACGAAAGAACCGTTCTCGGTCATAAGAGGAAGGTCTCCCATGAAAATTTCATGTTCGTTGATTTCTTCCTTATCTTTATTAAAGAGACGAACCTTCACTTTAAGAGGAGCTGCATAGGTTGCATCTCTTTCCTTACACTCTTCTATGCTGTACTTTGCCTCTTCCTTAGCCAGTTTAAAGTCCACAAACTCCAAACTCAAATGACCGGCAAAGTCCTGAATGGGAGATATATCATCAAAGGCCTCCCTGAGCCCCTCATGCAAAAACCAGTCATAGGAATCCTTTTGGATTTCAATGAGGTTTGGCATTTCAAGAACTTCCTTACTACGAGAGAAAGTCATTCTGAGATTCTTCCCGGTTCTCACCGGATGCATTTTGCTTTTTTTCATCGACCGTTCACCCCTAATGTCTGAGACGGATCCGCCTCTTTGTTGAGAATTCACAATAAAAAGCACCCCACAGGGGAATCAGATATGCAGATATCTTCATAGCTCTTGTTGGGTTATCCTTTTCTTGTGAAAAATTGACGATTCGTTCACTTTCTTTCGGCAAAGTATTTCTTTAGAACGGAAAAAGGGCATAGTTTGCCCTATATCTGCCGAATAAGCAAACTTCATACTAACATTTTTTTCAAGCTCTTGTCAAGGTAAAGCATAGTAAAAAATTGGCTTATCCTAAAATAGATTTCTGTGAATATTTTTAGATCATGCTTCTGATTTTCGTGCAAATTCTTACTTTTTCTTCTTAGCCTGTCCTGCACCGTTGTCCTTTACCGCTTTTTCCGCTTTTTAGCGAATTCCGGCAAAAAGGCCCGTGTTCTTCGGTTTTTCCTGCACTGTGCCGCCTCGTACAGACTTGATAGAACGAATATAAATGCCGGAAACGGCCACCTTCACTTCCTTTTTGAGCGGAAGAATCTCGTAAACCTCGGGATCCGACATCAAGGTCAATACTCGCGGTCCCACCTTTGCTTTCACAATAGGAAGCTTTGTCAGCCTTGCATAAACAGGCATTTCCTTTTCCACCTGTTCAGGAAGTCCTGCCGATACCGCCTCCTTTACTCTCATCTTCTTTTTATCAATAATGAGCATGGAAACTTCCATCGTATTGGCTTCAAGCATGGGTTGCTGCATAGCCTGCTTTGCTTGTAAACGTCTTCCCAGAAAATAAAGAATAAGAAGAACGGCAAAAAGAATAATGAGTACTGTCAAAAGTATGGAAAATACCGTTTGAGCCGAAATCGCAAGCAACATAGAAACAACCTCTTCTTTCCATTTTAGATTTAAACCGGATGCCTCGCCTAAATTCCTTTCTCTCCCACTGTACAGCTTTTCATCACGAAGCTAATCGAAATGCAGGTAAAAACAGGAAGAAAATAGTCGGAACACAAGACAGAATAACGGATTTATTCTACTCTTTCAGCGGAAAAATTGCAATGGAGAGTTCATTATCCGCCACCATTTGTTCAAACTGATAAAGCACATAAGATAATCTTATCTCCGCCCTCCCCCTTAAAAAGTCTTCATAAAGAAATTCCACAGAACGGGTCTCAAAGGAAAGCGGAAGTACACCGATGTTCGTTTCATACTCCACGGACCATTTTAATCCGGAAAGATATTCCACTCTTTGCTTGTCCTTCCAATTTCGTATCATCACCACTTTTCTTTCCTTGGGAAAAAATTCTAAAGAGTGGTGTACATTTTCCTGAAAATAACTGAGAAGAAAGCTTTTTCCCCGTGAAAGTAAAACCGCCTTATGGC
>CAUSIX010000170.1:0-4290 GCA_963531555.1 uncultured Oribacterium sp. | reverse complement strand
GAGTGCAAATGCATCGAGAATCCCGTCAAAAAGACGCGCTACAATACGGTTCGTCCGCAAATCGTGGACGCTGTTTTTCTATTTTCAATCCTGCTGATACTGGGGCTAAGCTATTTGGGAGTTCGCTGACTACACTATTTGGGAATTCGGTGACTACGCTATTTCTTCCCGGTGCAATCAAGGAACGAAGAGGAAGATCCATCCCCTTCCTTATCCTGCTTAGATTGGGGCTGAACTTCTAATGAAAAAAACAGTAAAAAAGTGATAAAAAGGAGTTTTTATGCTTTCTTTCGAAGATTTTTCTTTATCCTACGGGGAGAATGCCCCGGTGCTACAGGACATAACCCTCTCGATGAAAGAGGGAGAGTGTCTCCTTCTTACGGGAGAAAGCGGCAGCGGGAAATCCTCCCTGATTCATGCCGTAAACGGACTGGCTTATCAGTACTACAACGGAAAAAGCAGGGGAAAACTCCTTTTTCAGGGAGAAGACTTGTCTTCCCTTCCTATTTACAAAATTGCCCTACGGATTGCCACCGTTTTCCAAAATCCGAAAACCCATTTTTTTAATATTAACACCACAAGAGAATTGCTTTTCACCATGGAGAATATGGGACTGAATCGAACGGAAATGGACAAGCGAATGGAAGCGCTTCTCTCCATTTTCCCCATTGAAAAACTGCTTGGGCGAAATATCTTCGCCTTATCCGGAGGAGAAAAACAGATTCTTGCCCTTGCTTCCGCCTACCTCTCCAGCTGTCCCTTCCTTGTTCTGGACGAGCCCTCTTCCAACCTGGACGAAGGCTCCATTTGCGTCCTAAAAACTATGCTCCAGACCCTGAAAGAAAAAGGGATGATGATTCTTGTGGCTGAGCATCGCCTTTACTATCTGATGGACTTCGTTGATCGGGTGGCCTTTTTAGAAGAGGGAAGACTCAGCAAGTTATTTTCCCGGGAGGATTTTCTGGCACTTCCGGAGGAAAATATTAAATCCATGGGGCTTCGCACAAGAAACAAACCGAGCCTTTCTCTTCCGGAATGGAAAAATGAAGGAGTGCTAAGATATTATAAGGAAGAGGGCTTTGCCTCTTTTTCCTTTGGAAAGATTTACGGTATTGTGGGAGAAAACGGAATCGGAAAGTCCACTTTTCTTCGTAAGCTCAGCGGTTTAGAGAACGAAAAAGGAAGCCATTTTTCTCTTTTCGGAAAAGAACTCAGAAAAAGACAACGGCTTGCACTTTCCGCCATGGTTATGCAGGACGTGAATCAGCAATTGTTTGGAGACTCCGTAGAAGAAGAGATGGAGCTGGGGAAGACAGGACAAAAACGATGTCTGAAAGAGAGATGTGAGGAGATAATAGACGGGCAGGAAAACGAACAAAATAAGACAAGGCCACATAATACGCCAAAAGAAGAACTACTCAATGCGCTAGGACTATCCGAGCTAAAAGACCGTCATCCCATGAGTCTTTCCGGCGGACAAAAGCAACGTCTTGCCCTTGCCGCAACCCTCTATCAGGAGGCAAAGCTTTTCTTCTTTGATGAGCCCACAAGCGGGATGGATCAGAAGAATATGCTTCGCATCGCCCGTCTCTTAAAGTCCGCTATTCGAGAGGATCGAATCTTCTTCCTTGTGTCTCACGACTATGCCGTTTTACAGGAAGTGGCGGATGAGGTGGTGGAAATGTCGCGCTTATTCGGCAGTAGTCAACGAAAAGTTGACAGTTGCCCTCTCCTCTAATTCTCCGTCCACCGGTTTCCTCATTATTTTCCCAATAGGGAATTTCAGATTTCCTCTTACCTCAGAATCAACCCGCTAAGATACACCAGAATCGGCATGGAAAAGATAGTACAGAGGGTCGTGAAAATGTTGATACAGCTTGCATACTCCTCTTCTTTTCCATAGAGGATGGCAAACTGGGAAACATTCGCAGCTGCCGGAGCCATGGCACTTAAAAAGGTCACGAGGAAAAGCACGGGATTATCCAAAAAACCGTCTATCCTGCTGAGCACAGAAATCAGAAAAAGGTAGATAAAAGGGAAGAAAAGCAGACGGAAAGTCGTAACCATATAGATTCTTCGATAAGATAAAATCTTTTTGAAAGACATACTGCCCAAAATGATACCGGTAATCAACATACTGATAGGCCCGATCATTTTCCCTAAATCCGAGATGGCAAGGGAAATCGGTGCCGGGAGCGAAATCTTCGTGAAGAACAAAAAGACACCAAAAAGAATGGCAAGAATGTTGGGGTTAAACAGGATTTTAAGAAAGGCGTTTTGTTTTTGTCCTCCTCTAGACTGTTCTTTTTCGGATGGATTCTCTTTGCATTGTTCTTCTTTGTGTTGCCCCGCCTTTCCCTGAAACAAATGAATACCGTGCGTCCAGACTAAGAGATTATACACGGTGATGTACGCCGATACATAGAGCAGATACTCCTCTCCCAGGACACTCGCCACGATGGGTAGAACAAAATTTCCGCAGTTCGTGTATTCCATAGACATTTCCTCTACAGGGCTTAAATGCAGCGGCTTTCTGAGTAAAGTACCGAGGAAGAGAAAAAGGAAGTTTGCCAGAATGGCATAAAAAAAGCAGAGAAGAAGACTTTGCCCCGCCTTTCCGTCTACCTTCATGGAAAAGGAACTCACAATAACACAGGGAGACAGGAGAAAGACCGAAATCTTCGATAAAGCAACGCTGTCTTCCTTTTTTAATAGTTTCGTTTTAACCAGTACTACCCCGGCTCCTACTAAAACAAGCAAGGAGAGTATTTTGGAAACTAGGGGAAAAACCAAATTTGTCATATTTCCTTCCTCAATTACCGGGTTGTTTTGATACAGTTTACAATTTCTTTGATTGTCCTGCTCTATTGTTTTCCAATCTCAAAATATCCCCTAAGTAAAATCCATCTTACCGAGAATAAGCATACTCGTTTTAAGTCATATTTCATAGCATTGTTTTACTTACGATTCATGATTACCCTCTTTTATTTCTTTTATTTTTTCAACTAACAGAATCTCTAGTCTATTTTTACTTACATAATCAAATACCTCTCTAAGTAAAATTCTTTTTCCTATCCTCTTTTTCGTTTTCACATTATCTTCACAAATTCCCCGAAATTTTTCAGCTTCATTTCAGCTTCACTTTGTATCCTCGTTGCAGGAAAGGAAATCACAGCTTTCCGAACAGGCCTAGGCTGACAAAAGCATTTTCCCAAAAAGCCAAGAAGCCGAAAACGGTATATCCGCAGAAAAAAGAAGAAATACTCATCCTAATAAAAAAGAAAAGATTAAAGAAACGCAGAACGCAAAACTTTAATCGGAAAAGAGGATCTTATGAAAAAGAATTTTAAAAACAAGAAAAATGTAGCCTTATCCCTTTTGGGAATCGGAATGGTACTTGCCTTAAATGCCTGCAGTGCATCCGGACAGAGTGCCACTGCGGCAACCCTCGCCGGTGCCGAAGCCATTACCAAGGGAGAGAAAACCGTCATTACTATCCAAAATGATACGGTTTCCATTAACGGAAACGGCGCTACAGCAGAAGGAAAAACCATCACCATCAGTGAAGCCGGAACTTATCAGTTTAGCGGAAAGCTGAGTGAGGGACAGATTAAGGTAAAGACAGACGGCAATGTAAACTTTATCTTCGATAATTTCTCCCTCTCAAATTCAAAGGATGCCCCAATTGTCGGAGAAACAGGGAATCTGAATATTTACCTTAATGAAAATACGGAAAACACGGTAAGCGATCAGAGAGCCGCCAATACGGAAGAGGAAAACACTTCTACTGAAAGTACAAATGCACAGAACACAGAGATTCGCTCTAATGAAAGCACAGATACGGGAGTCGCAAGCAATACCTCTGATGAAAATGCAAGCACGAAGACCGACACTTCCGAAGAAACCTATGATGCAGCGATCTACAGTGAAAACGATATCACGATATCCGGGAAAGGGAAGCTTACGGTTGAGGGCGGTTATGAGGATGCCATTCACAGTAAGACCAATCTTACCATTGAAAACGGTACTTACACCATCACGGCTTCTCACCACGGTTTAAACGCGAAGAAGCTCCTTACCGTAAAGGACGGTTCCTTTGATATCACAACGGTAGAGGGCGCACTGCACTCGAAGGGTGATGTCACAGTTGAAAAAGGGACCATCGACATCAATGCGGGAGACGATGCGCTCCATGCGGATAATACCCTGACGGTGAAGGACGGTACCATCAATATCAAAAACTCCAACGAAGGCTTGGAAGGAATCACCGTAAATGTAGAGGGCGGAGAC
>CAUSIX010000169.1:0-4308 GCA_963531555.1 uncultured Oribacterium sp. | reverse complement strand
TGGGGAAGCGGCTCTACAGTATGGCCAGAGAAGGAATCGTGATAGAGAGAACGCCTTCTCCGATTGAAATTTTCTCCATAGAGCTCCTTTCCCTTACAGAACCGGAACCTTTCGAAGGACTTTCCTGCCGGGGAAAGCACCAAAGAATCTCTTTCCGTGTAAAATGCTCGAAAGGCACTTATATTCGCACACTTTGTACGGAAATAGGAGAAAAGCTCGGAACGAAGGCTTGTATGTCAGCGCTTACCCGGGAAGAGGTCGGAGAATTTCACTTGAAAGAGAGTAAGACACTCTCCGAAATCGAACAGTATATAAAGGAAGGAGCGCTTTCTTCTTTTTTGAAGCCGGCTTTATACAGTAAGGTTCCGACAGTGCTGACCTTCGGAAAATTTGACGGTGTGCATCTGGGACATCAAAAAATCTTTTCTTCCGTTTTCCGCATTGGAGTGGAAGAGGGCTTAAAGCCTGCGGTTCTTTCCTTTACGATAGAAAAAGGAAGCTTCTTTTTACAGGGAAGAAAGGAAATGCTTTCCACGGAGGATGAGCATTTTACCCGTTTGAAAAATGCCGGCTTTCAGGAGGTTTATCTCTATCCTTTAACGATAGAAGCGGCACGCATGAGTCCGGAAGACTTTGTGAGAATCATTCTAATCGAAGCCTTAAAGGTGAAGCATCTTGTGGTGGGAACGGACTGTAGCTTCGGCTATCAGGGAGCCGGGAATGTAGAGCTTTTGAAAAATTTGCAGGGAAAATACGGCTTTAACCTGACAGTGGTGGATAAAGTGCTAACGAAGAGCCCTTCCGGAGAGAAGGTGGAAATTTCAAGCTCCTATATTAGAAAAGCCCTGGAAGAGGGAAGAGTGGAAGAAGCGGCTGCGCTTCTCGGAAGACCCTACAGTATAAATGGAACCGTAGTGCACGGAAAAGCTATCGGAAGAAGCCTGTCTTTTCCGACAGCGAACATTTTCCCGAAAGAAGGGAAGCTTATCCCGAAGGAAGGCGTGTATTATACAAGGGTGATGGTCCTGGGAGAAGAATACGATGCGATGACGAACATCGGAAGAAACCCCAGTATTTCCGAAGAGAATCCCTTGACAATCGAAAGCCACCTTCTTAACTTTGATAAAGAGATTTACGGCGAAAAGATTCGCATCAGCTTTTTACAGAGGATTCGGGAGCAAAAGCGCTTTCCGAATCTGGAT
Organism: uncultured Oribacterium sp.; assembly: GCA_963531555.1. Classification (GTDB taxonomy): domain Bacteria; phylum Bacillota; class Clostridia; order Lachnospirales; family Lachnospiraceae; genus Oribacterium. The sequence continues at coordinate 3,106 of CAUSIX010000169.1, read as the reverse complement.
GCTTTGAAAGCACAGTTAAAGGCGGATTTGCTTATGGTAGAGCGATTCCGAAAAAGGCGGACTTGAATTTGTGCCCCCGGAATGTACTTGAACTTCTGACTCCCGAAAACCTTGACAGCGGAAGGGAGATACAGTATCATATTTCCTCGTGAAGAGAGGCAGCAGTGCTTTTTCACGAGGGGATTTTCTTTAAAGGGAAATCCCGGAAACTTTTATAACGCGAAGACGTAGCAAAGCGCACTCCGACGCTTGTTCCGTTTTTCGTGAGACTTGCGTAGAACGCAAAGAAGGAGAAAAAATGATTACAAAAGAGAAGAAAGCAGAGTTGGTTGCTAAGTACGGAAGAAAGCCCGGAGATACCGGTTCACCGGAAGTTCAGGTGGCACTTCTTACAGAGAGAATTGTAGAGCTTACTGAGCACTTAAAGAGCAATCCGAAGGATCACCACAGCAGACGCGGACTTTTGATGATAGTTGGTCACAGAAGAGGGCTTCTGGATTACTTGAAGAAGACAGACTTAGACGGATACAGAGCTTTAATCGAGAAGCTGGGTATCAGAAAGTAAGAAACTTTCAGGGCAGAGGGGTTATCCCTTCTGCACTGTTTTGCTTTTTCCTAGGGAAGGAAAAGTTCATCGGAAAGGGCGCGGAATACTTTGGAATACTTTGCTATCTTCATTCCGCCCCTTGCGGCGTCTTATTCCCTTTAGTATAATGATTCATTAGTGATTTTTATTCAATTTTCCTTTGGCGGGCAACCGAGATCACTGAAAAATGGACGAGAGAAAACTCGTAGATTTTTCAGTGCTTTTGGGGCTTCCGAAGGAAGGAAAAAAGGAGGCTTTATGTACAAAAGTTATGCAATGGAACTGGCGGGGAGGACACTCACGGTCGATGTGGACAGAGTCTGTGCACAGAGTAACGGTGCGGTCCTCATGCACTATGGCGATACGACGGTGCTTTCCACCTGTACGGCATCGGAGAAACCCAGAGACGGCATCGATTTCTTTCCCCTTTCCGTAGAGTATGAGGAGAAGATGTATGCGGTAGGAAAGTTCCCCGGCGGATTTAAAAAGAGAGAGGGCAGAGCCAGCGACCATGCGATTCTTACGGCGAGAGTCATTGACCGTCCGATGCGTCCGCTCTTTCCGAAGGACTATCGGAATGATGTGCTTCTGAACAATACGGTGCTTTCGGTTGATCAGGATGCTTCTCCGGAACTTCTTGCGATGCTCGGGTCTTCTCTTGCAACGGCAATTTCCGATGTACCCTTTGACGGACCTTGTGCAACGACGCAGGTGGGCATGATTGCGGGGGAGTTTATTCTGAATCCGGGAAACGGTGAGAAGGCGGTTTCCGACCTGCTCCTTACGGTGGCTTCCACAAAAGAGAAGGTCATCATGATTGAAGCCGGAGCGAACGAGCTTCCGGAAGAAAAGATGATTGAGGCAATCTACCTTGCCCATGAGACAAACCAGCAGATTATCGGCTTCTTCGAGAGCATTATTGCAGAGTGCGGAAAAGAGAAGCACAGTTATGAGTCTTCCGCTGTTCCGGAGGAGCTCTTCGAAAGAATGAAGGAGATTGTGACTCCGGAGGAAATGGAGAAAGCCGTTTTCACGGATGAAAAGCAGGAGAGGGATGAGAATATTTCCCGCTTAAGTGAGAGACTCGCAGAGGCTTTTCAGGAGGATGAAGAAGCGCTTGCGATTCTTCCGGATGCCATTTACCAGTATGAGAAGAAGACGGTTCGGAAAATGATTCTGAAAGATCATAAGAGACCGGACGGAAGAGCTATAAACGAGATTCGTCCGCTGGAAGCGGAAGTGGATGTTCTGCCGCGTGTACACGGCTCTGCCATGTTTAAGAGAGGACAAACACAGATTTTAAATATCACGACCCTTGCGCCGCTTTCCGAAGTACAGAAGATAGAAGGAATGAATGAATTCGAGACCGAGAAGCGCTATCTTCACCAGTATAACTTCCCGGGGTATTCCGTTGGAGAGGCGAAGGCTTCGAGAGGACCGGGAAGAAGAGAAATCGGACATGGCGCTTTAGCAGAGCGTGCCCTTCTTCCGGTGCTTCCTTCCGTGGAAGAGTTCCCTTATGCGATTCGTTCCGTTTCCGAGACGATGGAGTCCAACGGTTCCACATCGATGGCTTCCACTTGTGCATCCTGTATGTCCCTGATGGCTGCCGGTGTGCCGATTAAGAAGCCGGTTGCCGGAATCTCCTGCGGCTTGGTTACCGGGGAGACGGACGAGGATTACCTCGTGCTGACCGATATTCAGGGCTTGGAAGATTTCTTCGGCGATATGGACTTTAAGGTCACCGGAACGAAAGAGGGAATTACCGCCATTCAGATGGATATCAAGATTCACGGCCTGACCCGTCCGATTGTGGAAGAAGCAATTAAGAGAGCCAGAGAAGCCAGACTCTTCATTATGGACGGCGTTATGCATGATGCGATTTCCGAGCCGAGAAAAGAGCTTTCTCCCTATGCACCGAAGATTATCACCTTGCAGATTGAGCCGGAGAAAATCGGCGATGTTATCGGGAAGCAGGGGAAGACGATTACCGCGATTATTGATGAAACCGGGGCAAAGATTGATATTGATGACAACGGGATGGTATCCATTTCCGGTATTGACCTTGCAGCCCTGGAGAGAGCAAAGGAGATTATCCTTTCTATCGTAAACGATATCGAGCCGGGACAGATTCTGGAAGGCACGGTAGTTAGAATGATGAACTTCGGCGCATTCGTGCAGTTAAGCCCCAATAAGGACGGCATGGTGCACATTTCCAAACTCTCCGATAAGCGGGTCAATGAAGTGGAGGATGTTGTGCATATCGGAGACAAGGTGCGGGTAAAGGTAATCGAAGTGGATAAGATGGGAAGAATCAACCTTTCCATGAGACCGCAGGATTTGGCAGAGTAATCGAGTAAGGGGGCTTTTATGAAAATCAGAACAAGGTATGCGCCTTCTCCGACGGGAAGGATGCATGTGGGAAATCTTCGAACGGGGATGTACGCTTATCTGATTGCGAAGCACGAGGGAGGAGACTTCCTTCTTCGTATAGAAGATACAGACCAGGAAAGAGAAGTG
>CAUSIX010000168.1:0-4335 GCA_963531555.1 uncultured Oribacterium sp. | reverse complement strand
ATCGAACAGGCTCCTGCTTCCTAAGGGCTCTTCCCGTTTTACATCAACATGATCTTAGGAAAGACAAATGTAGTGCTTGCTACACTCATAGCGTTATTCATAAACATCGTTCTTCCGAAAGAGAAGAAAGCATAAAATATTGTCACTTAACGAGATGGCGCGTACTAGGCGAGCAACACTCGTTTTGAATAAGAGCCAAAAGAGCTTAAGACCATTCCGTCTTAAGCTCTTTTTCTTTTTATATTCTATTCCCGAAGTATTTTTTAACTTTCTTTTTTCCTTAACATTGCATATCCGGCAAGAGAAAGGAGTGAAATTCCGAAAAGGGACACCCACAGTCCGGAAAACGTTTCATCTCCCGTAGAAACAGTTGATCTTCCCCGAGCGTTCATTCCGTTCGCATCACGATTTGCACCAAGTACGGTTCCGTTCTTTTTTTCAGGAAGATTTCCCTCAGTAGCAGATAAAGAAATACCATCTTCTGAAGTCATCGGGCGATCTGCACCAAGAACATCGCCTGAGCTTTGTGGAATAGATTTTCCCGGGATTAACGATGTATCGGACGGATTGGGATTTACCGGAGTTCTATCCGTAATCCCGTTCCCCCCATTGTTTCCACTGCTTCCACCATTTCCGCTATTTCCATTGTTTCCGCCGGGATTTCCGTTCTGTCCGGGATTTATCGGCTGATTCTTCTTCACCAGATCTGTGAACTGTACGGTTAGGAGTATCTTGTCATTTTCTTTTCCGCTTAGAGCGTCTTTTCCGGAAACGAAGTCCCGTCCACTGTCACTTTGGACAGTGCCCCACTGAAAGGCATTGTGTAATTCGTAGGAATCTCCCGTCCACGGAATCATCTGACTGTTTATGTCTTCTTCGGAATGATCCCGGTACAGATACGAGGAAGTACTGTTCATATAGCCGACCAGAGTATTTTGAATGGTTCCCTCCACGCTTCTTCTTGTTTCCTCCGCCGTGTCCGTTACGGTTCTGTTTCCGGTGGCGTTGTCCAAGCGAAGTCCTTTTGCAATAATCTGGATTTTCTTTGCGGAATTTTTCAAGAGATTCGTAAAGCTTTGCAGAGTACCGGCACTATGCTCTACACCGTCCTGTACATCGAAATCCATCTGTAAAGAAACCTTATCCTTACTAAAGCTGGACTTCGCATAGTTAATGCGGTACAGCAGGGTGTTCCCGTCTGCGCTTTTAAGGGTATAATTGGCTTTCGCGTCCTCACTGCTCTCAGGAACATAGAAGCTTCCGTTTAAATCCGCCCCGAGAGAAAAGGTGGAGCGGAATCCCAGCTCTGCCTTCGCAGTCTTTACCAATGGGCTTTCATTCGAGACATTTTCCACACCGTAAGGGAAAAACTTTCCGAAAGTCTCCCGACTGTTTGCAACCGCAGAGACATCATACTCCGCTTTTAAGATATAGCTCTCTTCCGGTTTTACCGTGTGTGGCGCCGTATCTGTGCTGTCCATTCCTTCTGTAGAATCATCCTTCGCAATGGAGAGATCTCCTTTTATCACAAAATCTTTGTTCTTTCGCGCTTGAAGGGCATCTTGAACGTCACGGGAGGGGTGATGGTCAGGTGTATCCAGATCAAAGAAATCGGAACCAAATGTAGGAGAAAGGGTCTCTTCTCCCTTACTTTCTTCCGGAGAAATGTTTACTTTGATTTCCGTTTCGTCAGGTCCGATGGGTGCTGGTTCAATGCCCAAATCGGGGTCGTATTCGATATGCCGTCCCCAAATAGAGGACTCTATCTTCGTACCTTTCATTTCATCACTTGGTATCACCGTGTCTACATTATTCGGGAGTGTGGTTGACGGATCGACAGGTGTTACCGTAACGGTTCCGGCGGGACTGCCTGTTCCTGCTGTGGCACTTGCGGTAGTACTGTTCATTCCTGTTGCGGGACTGCTTGTTCCTGCTGAGGCGGCACTAGTGCTCGTGGTACTGCCCGTTCCTGCTAAGGCGGCAGTAGTGCTCGTGGTACTGCCTGTTCCTGCTGTATTTTCCGAAGCGGTAGCTGTACTGCCTGTTCCTGCCGTGCTTTCTGAAGTATTCGTGCTACTTGTAGTGCTGTTATTTCCTACTTCTTCTGCACTGCTGACCATCGGCGTAGCCAGCAGTGTTCCGCTCATAACGAGTGTGACCAGTTTTAGGGATATTTTTTTCTTTTTCATACTTTCTCCTTCACCCTTCTTTTATACTAAGAGTTATGCTCAACTCTTTAAATATAATTAAATAATTAAATACTTTTTTAAAAATACGCCATATTTTAACAATAAAGATAAAATTAATCTACTTATTTTATAAAAATATTTTGTATTTATCCTCAACCAATTTAATTAATTTATTATATTTTTATAAAAAGAAGGATATCCTATCTACCCCTAAGAAAATGCTAAAAAAAGAGCAGTCCGACTTTTTATCGGACCGCCCTTTCAGCGAGAAGTGAAGCTTCATCTGTCTACATTTTATCTCAGCACAATCAGTACAATTTACTTAATCCTCTTCTTCGTATCTCTTACCACATTAAAGAGAGCAAGAAGAGCGAGTACGTTCGGGATAACCATCAAGGCATTGAAGAAGTCGGACATATCCCAAACCAGATTCACCTTAAGCATTGTACCGATGATGATGCAAACCACAACGATTGCGGAGTACAGTTTTACTGCTCCTTTACCAAACAGGTACTGCACATTTACTGCACCGAAGAAATGCCATCCAAGTACTGTAGAGAAGGCAAAGAAGAAAAGACAGAATGCAACGAAGAAATGACCGAAGTTACCGAAACCGGAAACAAAAGCCTGCTGTGTCAGACGAATACCGGTAAAAGCCTGTCCCGTTGTCGGATCAAGGGTTCCGAGAACTCCGCTAGTTAAGATAACAAATACGGTTAAATTCAATACTACAAAGGTATCGATAAATACGGAAACCATAGCGCAAAGCCCCTGTGCATCCGGGCACTCCGCCTTTGCTCTTGCATGAGCGTGAGGAGTAGAACCCATACCGGCTTCGTTAGAGAACAGTCCTCTAGCTACACCGAAACGAATTGCCTGACGAATGGTGATACCTGCTGCCGCTCCGACTACCGCCTGCGGATTAAATGCGCCGATAAAGATGGAGCTGATTGCACCGGGAAGTGCGGAAATGTGCATTACGATAAAAATCAAAGCACCTACGATATAAACGCCAGCCATAAGCGGAACAACTTTTTCCAGTACAGCAGCCAGTCTTTTTGTTCCACCGAAGAAAATGAAAGCAGCAATAGCAGCTACAAACACGCCGATAGCTACGCTTGGAACATTGACATTCATTACGGCAAACACTTCCTTAAATGCCGCACCGATAGAGTTGGACTGCACCATATTTCCCATGAAACCGAGGGCAAGCGTAATAAAAATAGCAAAGGCAACTGCCATCACTTTTCCAAGCGTTCCCTTGAATGCGGCTTTAATATAGTAAACCGGTCCGCCGGTTACCTGTCCGTCCTTTTCCTCTTTATAGGTCTGCGCAAGAACGGCCTCTCCGTAGATGGTAGCCATTCCGAAGAATGCGGAAACCCACATCCAGAAAATGGCTCCGGGTCCGCCACTTACGATAGCGGTTGCCGCTCCGGCAAGGTTACCTGTACCAACCTGTGCCGCAATCGCTGTTGCGATAGCCTGGAACGGAGACATCTCTCCTGTATCATGCTTTTCCCCGTTCAGATTGAAATGTCCGAAAACCAGTTTGAAGCCCTCGCCAAAACGACGCAACTGAATAAACTTCAAACGGAAAGTGTAATAAATACCTGTTCCACACAAAAGGAAGATGAGCAAAAATCCCCATAAGAAATCATTCCCCTTGTTGATGATTGCATTTAATGCATCCATATCTTTTCTCTCCTCTTCTAGATACGCTTTCTGCAAACGTTTTCATCAAAAAGCAACTTGCAGTCGCGTTTCTTTCATTCTGAAAACCGAATGAATCCTAATCCTTTTGGAAATAAGAATATTTTGAATGATAGTCTTCTTCTCGCCTCCTTACAATTCGTTTTATCTTATTCCAAATTGTTAATATTTTATCCAAATCACTAGTCTTTTTCAACAAAAGCAATCTATTTATAGGGATAGTCTATAGTAAATTCTTATAAATAAATTCAAATTTTTATATAATTTAATCTTTTATTTTTTCCCTCAAAATATATTGTGATGACGATAAGAAAGGGAAATATCCATTAGAAAAGAAGAATTTCGCATGCTAAGAGGGCTGCAAAAAGCAATGGATTATCTTACTTTTGCAGCCCTCTACAATTTCTCCTTCTTAAGAAAAAGAAAAGAAATT
>CAUSIX010000167.1:0-4350 GCA_963531555.1 uncultured Oribacterium sp. | reverse complement strand
CCGGCACATTATGATCCTCGTCTTTCCGTAAGGGAGACGCAGGAAGCGATAAAATATATTCGAGATACTTTTCAAAAGGAATTCGGGAAAGAAATGAATTTGTCTCGTATTTCAGCACCTTTATTTGTGGAAAAAAGTTCCGGTTTAAATGATAACTTAAACGGTGTGGAAAGACCCGTGTCATTTGATGTACCCTGGAATCCGGAAGAAACGATTGAAGTTGTACAATCTCTTGCAAAATGGAAGAGGCTTGCTTTAAAACGCTATCATTTTGAGGCGGGAGAAGGACTTTATACCAATATGAATGCTATTCGAAGAGACGAAGAGCCGGATAATCTCCATAGCGTCTATGTAGACCAGTGGGATTGGGAAAGAGTCATTTCCAAAGAAGAGAGAAATGAAGAAACGCTGAGAGAAACCGTTCGCAATATTTTCCGCATCATAAAGCATATGGAACATGAAGTTTGGTACAAATATCCTCAAGCAGTAAAGAAATTACCCGAAGAGATCTACTTTATTGACTCTGAAGAACTTTTACGGAAATATCCGAATTTGAGTGCAAAGGAGAGGGAAAATGCCATCACGAAGGAGCATGGCTGTGTCTTTATTCAAAGAATCGGAGATAAGTTAAGTAACGGAGAGCCTCATGACGGAAGAGCACCGGACTATGATGACTGGAACTTAAACGGAGATATTCTTTTCTGGTTTGAAAATTTAAACTGTGCGCTGGAAATTTCTTCCATGGGAATTCGAGTGAATGAAGAGTCCTTAAGAAGACAGCTTGCTCTTTCTCACAAGGAGGAAAGAGAAGCCCTTCCTTATCATAAGATGCTTTTGGAGGGAAAGCTTCCGCTTACTATCGGAGGAGGAATCGGGCAGAGCAGACTTTGTATGTTGCTTCTTGATCGTGCACATATCGGAGAAGTGCAGGCTTCCATTTGGCCGGAAGAGATGAGAGAGGAATGCGAAAAGCATAATATCATTCTTTTATAAAGAGAAATGAAAGCCTGTTCTGTCTCGTGGTGAAACGCGGTAAAACAGGCTTTGTTCTTTATATTCTATTTAGAACTTTCTACGCCTGCGGCTTCTTTTGCCAAAGCATCAGCCATTTCATTAAAATAAATACCGCTATGGGCCGGAACCTTATAAAATTTCGGCTTTATTTTTTTCTTCGCTTCTTTCATAAAGTCACGATACTCTACAGTTTTTTCTTTATTGCATTTCCATTCCCCTTCTGCCCAGGAGGAAATCCCCTGGTAGTCGTGGAAAATGGTAATGGAGGATAGTCCCTTTTCGATAGCGAGTTCCACTGCGTATTTGGCTCCAAGGATTTCGCCGGAGACATTCCGCATTTCCGCATAGGCTACTTCCGTTCCGAATCCTTGATGTTTACTGAGCTTTCCCCCCTTTTCCATGAAAACTACCCCGTAGCCGTAGACTTTTGTTTCCTTTTGAAAGCTTCCATCCACAAAGGCAAGAGCGTCCGTATCAAATTCCTGAAACAAGAGTTCTATTTGCTCTTCTTCGGAGAGTTTTTTATCTGCAAAGAAAGAAAGAACAGTAGAACTCTTTGAAGAGACCCCTGAAAAAGGAAGAGGAGTATCCCGGTCATGAGAAGAGTCGGTTCTGCCATGCAAATAATTTTCCGCTTCTTCCCTTGTTTTCCACTTTTTAAATAGTGCACCGGGGAAACCGTGAACTTGTTTTTTACAGTCTTCCCAGTTCAGGTATATTCCGGGATTTCTTCCCATTTTTACGGCATAATATGTTTCCAAAATCATCCCCCTCTTTCGATTCCTGTCCCAATTTCAATCGCGTTCTTTAGTCCTGGTTCTTATGGAAAAAAGCTTCGGATTGTAGAAGAAGCTGTACTGCATTATACTATAGACTGTTAAAAAGGGGAAAGAAGTGGAGGTAAGGGATGAAGAAAAATATAAAAGCAGTCTTTTTTGACTTGGACGGGACACTTGTGAATACGTTAGCCAGCTTAAAGAAAAACATGGATTTAACGATGGAACATTTTCACTTAGAGGGGGTAAGCCTTCAGGAAACCGGCCTTTTTGTCGGAACCGGATACAAAAAGTTTGTGGAGAAGGCCTTGCAAAAGAATGCCGATAAAAAATACAGAGAAGCGGAAAAGTGGGAAGAAAAGAATGAAGAAAGGGCTATGGATCTCGATATGGAGGGGGATGAAATCATGGGACTTTTTGATGAGGCCTGCGAATACTATGCTTCTATTTTTCCGAAAAATGCTACTTATCAGGCTGAGGCCTACCCCGGAATTAAAGAGTGTATAAAGTCTTTACAGGAAAGAGGAATAGCCGTCGTCTGCATTACGAAAAAGTCCGTAGAAGTTGCGGAGGAAGTACTCGGCGCCGTATTCCCTCCTCGTGCATTCTCTCTTATTATCGGGGATGACGGACGGATGCCGTTAAAGCCGGATAAAGCGCCGCTTCTGAAAGCTTGCGAAGAACTCGGTATCTCAACGGAGGAAGCGGTCATGGTGGGAGATACCAAGACGGATATGGATGCGGCAAGAAATGCCGAAATGAGCAGGATAGGTTGTCTCTATGGCTTTCGAGGTAAGAAAGAACTGCTGGAACATGGAGCGGAGAATTTAGTAGCGGACGGTTTTGGCTTACTCCGTGTGTTAGAGGAAAAATTTGCACTCACTTAAGTTTTCTTCGCCGCTTTTCTTCAAATTTGTGAAAGAAGAATGAAGTTTGAAACAATGCGTTAGCGAATGCTTACTTTGCGTGTTATAATAGCGATTGTTCGCTTCAGGCGACTATATTCATAACGAGAATTGGGAAAAATGTTTGCAATCTCGATTTATGAACTTATAGGGATAGAATCCCGTTATGAGTGAGATCAGAAAAAAGGAGGAACTATGACACAGATTGATATTATTTCCGGCTTCTTGGGAGCGGGAAAAACCACATTTATACAGAAACTCTTACAGGAAGCCTTGAAGGGGGAAAATGTTGTCCTCATTGAAAATGAATTCGGAGAAATCGGAATTGACAGCGGCTTTTTAAGGAATTCGGGAATTGAAATTCGAGAGATGAACCAAGGCTGCATCTGCTGTTCTTTGGTGGGAGATTTTGAGACTTCTTTAAAGGAAGTGATTGAGACGTATAAGCCGGATAGAATCCTTATTGAGCCGTCGGGCGTGGGAAAGCTTTCCGATATTCTTTCGGCGGTAAAGACCGTATCCGCTAACCTTCCTGTACAGCTCGACGGGGCAGTGACGGTTGTCGACTCCAGCAAGGCGAAACTCTATAATAAGAACTTCGGTGAATTTTTTGATGACCAGATTCGTTTTGCGACAAGTATTGTATTATCCAGAACGGATATTGCAAAAGAAGAAAAGGTGGAGGAAGCGGTACAGATTGTTCGTGCATTGAATCCGAAGGCGAATCTGATTACAACATCTATTCAGGAACTTTCCGGGGAGAAACTTCTGGAAATTATCGGGCATGAGGAAAATCTGGAAGAAGCTCTTCTAAGGGAAGTGAAGGAGAAGGCAGAACATCATCATGAGCATCATCATGAGCATGAGCATCACCATGAGCATGAGCATCACCATGATGAACATTGCCATTGCCACCATGAAGAGGAAGAACAGGAACGTCATCATGAACACCACTTTGGGAATGAAGAGGAGCATTGCTGCTGCTGCGACGGAGCCTATGATGACGAGGAAGAGGAAAGTACTGAACACGTTCATGAGCATCATGATGAGCACTGTGATTGCGGTCACGATCATCACCACGATCATGACCATGAGCATGACCATCATCATGAAGGGCATTGCAGTTGCGGTCATGACCATGATGCTGATGAAGTTTTTGACAGTATTGGGGTAGAAGTATTTAAGAAGGTTTCTCGCACAAAGCTGGAAGAAATTTTGGAAGAGATGGCGGAAGGCTCAGCCTATGGCGGGATTGTCCGTGCAAAAGGGATGTTACAGCTTGAAGACGGTAAGTGGGTGAACTTTGATATGGTACCGGAGCAGGTGGAAATTCGTGATGGAGAGCCGGAAAATATAGGTAAGTTTGTAGTTATCGGTACGGAGCTGGATAAGGAAAAGATTAAGGCACTGTTTACAGCATAAAAGGAGAGATATGGCGGATAATTATCAGGGGGAAGGGATTCCGGTATTTTTAATTAACGGATTTTTGGAGAGCGGAAAAACCAGCTTTATCCAATACACCATGAATCAGGACTATTTTAAAACGGACGGCAATACACTTCTCCTGCTTTGTGAAGAGGGAGAAAAGGAATACGATCCGATTGCACTGGCGAAACTGCACACAACGCCGATATATATGAAAGAGATTACGGACT
>CAUSIX010000166.1:0-4417 GCA_963531555.1 uncultured Oribacterium sp. | reverse complement strand
CGTCTGCACGTCCTCTCCTAAAGGCGTTATCTCCGGATTAATTGCCACGTAGCGTTTTCCGTCACCGATATCCACTACAAAAATCCGCTTCAAAATACCTACCTGCGGCGCAGCCAGCCCCACTCCATTTGCCTCATACATGGTATCAAACATATCGTTAATCAATTCCTGCAAGCGCTCGTTCATTTCCTTTACCGGCTTACTCTTCTTTTCCAAAATAGGATCCCCTATGGTTCTTATTGTACGAATCGCCATCTTTTTTCCTTCCTTCTTGCCCTTTCCTTCGTATCTCTATAAAAGATCAAATTGTAATAAAATTAAATCTCTCCGGTCTTCTTCTTTAACTTCCCTTATAAATCTATCTCGTAACTGAAGAATTATATCATGAGACTCATGCTTAATATAGATGATTTGCCTGAAATTATCCTTTAGTTTATAAACCGTGGCAGGAAACGGACCGTAGATTTCCCCTCCCTTATCCTCCACCTCAGCCACAATTTTAGGCAAAACCTTGGCAAGAATAAGTTGTAGGAACTCTTCTTCCGTATAAACGCACTGCATGGCCAACATCTTGGAAAAAGGAGGATAAGACAGTCTTTTTCTGTACTGTTTTTCCTCTTCGTAAAATCGGGCATAGTCCTGGGATAAGGAGATATCCAAAATCGGGTTATTCGTCTGATAAGTCTGAATGAGAACCTCCCCCTGCCTTTCCCCTCTTCCCGCTCTTCCGGCAAGCTGCGTAATCAGCTGAAAGGTCGCTTCTCCCGCTCTGAAATCGGACTGAAAAAGGAGCTGATCCGCTGCAATAATCGAAACTAAAGTCACCGACGGAAAATCGTGTCCCTTTACAATCATTTGTGTTCCCAAAAGGATATCCGCTTTCTTCTCGGAAAACTCCCGGAGGATTTCTTCATATTTTCCCCGTCTTTTTGTACTGTCCCGATCCAGTCTCAAAATTTTTGCCTCGGGAAATACGCTATGACAAAGCGCTTCCAATTTTTCCGTTCCTGTACCGAATGCCGCAAGGTATTTACTTCCGCAGCTTGGGCAAAGCTTCGGCATTTCTCTTTGATAGCCGCAGTAGTGACACTGTAATCTCCCGTTCTTATGCAGATTAAGGCTCACATCACAGTGAGGACAGCGAAGTGCTTCTCCACATTTTCGACAACTCACAAAAGGGGCATATCCCCTTCTGTTCATAAAGAGCATACACTGCTCTCCCCTGTCAAGCCTCTCTCGAATCGCTTCTTCCAATTCTTTGGAAAAAATGGATCTGTTTCCCTTCTCCAATTCCTTTTTCATATCCACGATACGAATCTTCGGTAAAACACTCCCCGGAACAGCCCTCTTTTTCAGGGTAAAACATGCCAGCTCTCCCCTTTCCACCTCGGAATAGATCTGCACGGAAGGTGTTGCCGTTCCGAAAAGCAGCTTTGCTCCGGAAAGCTCCGCTCTCTTCCTTGCCACGTCCCTTGTCTCATAGCGTGGCGCCGTCTCCGACTTGTAGGAACGATCATGTTCCTCGTCCATGATAATCAGCCCAAGATGAGAAAAAGGAGCAAAAATAGCGGAACGAGGTCCCATCAAAATCTTCACTTTCCCGCTTCGACAGTTTTCCATACTTTCCGCTCGCTCTCCCTGGCTCATTTTTGAATGCAAAACGGAAACCATCCCCGGGAAATGCCTCTCTATTCTGGAACGGGTTTGAAAACTTAAGGAAATTTCCGGAATCAAAAAAATAACTTCCTTTCCCTTTTCTATATACTCTTCCATAAGATGAAGGTAAATCTCCGTTTTTCCCGATCCGGTTACCCCGAAAAGAAGAGCTGAATTCGCCCCTTCCCGATACAGTTTATGAATACCGGAAAGTACCGCAGCTTGCTCCTCGTTAAGAGAGTGTGGCAACGTCTCCTTTTTTAAAAAACACGCCTTCTCCTTTTCCTTATTTTTGGTCTTCTTTTTTACCGGGAGGACCGTTTTTAAACATTGATTTAGTGTACAGGCATATTCTTCACTCATCCATACGGCAAGTTGGAGCAGCTTATCCAGAACGGAAAACTCCTTCTCGCAAAGAGAATGAATCTCCTTGATTCTCTCTTCAGGATAGTCTACCGCATCGGAAAGTGCCAGGACATAAGCCTTCTTTATGCCCCTTCCAAAGGGAACTAAAACAGGATCCCCCGGATGAACTTCCATCCCCATGGGAATCCTATAAGTAAAGCTCTTATCAATTGCCTCATGACTGATGTCAACAATTACCTCTGCGTACAAATTAACTCCTTATGTGTTTCAGCTCCGATTCATGCCCATGCTCTTCCAGAATTTTCTTGATTACAGTGGATAAGGAGAGAGAGTGCGAGGCCTTAAAGAGGATAACATCCCCCTCCTTGATTTCCTCACTGAGCGCTTTTTCCAGCTCATCAAGGGAAGTACAGGCTGCTCCGGGAAGCTTCTTATCCTGAAGCCCTGTCCGGATTTCCTTCGCTTTCTCCCCAAGAGTAAAAAGACAGTCCAAGGAAAGCCGTCTCATCTCCTCTCCTACTTCCCTATGCAGGATGAGTTCTTCCGTCCCGAGCTCATTCATATCTCCCAAAACTGCAATACGTCTTTTCCCTTTTTCCCGGGATAAAACTTGAACTGCCGCTTTCATGGAGCTTGGAGAAGCATTGTAGCTGTCGTCAATAATGGTAATGCCGTCTTTGGTAAAAAGCCTTTCTCCTCTTCCGGGAAGACCTCTAAAAGCAGTAAGTGCTCGCACAGCCGAGTCTTCTGAAATGCCAAGGCGCTTGGCAAGAAGAAGGGCGACTCCGGCATTTTCCTTCATATGTTCACCGGGTACGGAAAGCGGAATAGAGGCTTTGTCATAGAAGAAAAGAGAGACGGAAATATCCTGTAAAAATCCCATATCTTCTATTTTCTCTTCCGTAAGTGCGGAAAGAATCGGATCTCTCTTCGGGAGATAAAGCTCCACCTTTCTTTTTTCTCCCATCAAAATATGCAACTTCTCAAAACAGGTATTTTCCTTGGTATGCATATTTTCCAAATGTGCATCTCCGATATTGGTAAACACCGCAAAATCCACGGAGGCCATCTTGGCAAGTCTCTCCATTTCTCCGGGCAGGGAAACCCCCATCTCTATCACGCTGATTTCCCGATTCTCCCTTGCCATGGCAAAAAGAGTAATAGGAACCCCTATCTGCGAGTTTGCATTTCCCTTGGTTTGAAATACCTTTTTTTCGGAAGAAAGTGCAGTCGCAATCATTTCCCTTGTCGTCGTTTTTCCTACCGAGCCCGTAACCCCGATAAGCGTACCTTTGTACTTTTTCCGACAAAATGCGCCAAATTCCTGTAGAGCCTCTAAGGTATCCTTTACCGGATAAAAATGAACATCAGGATAGCTTTTTATCAGCTCTTCTTCATTTTCCGCGGTAAAAATATACTTTGCTCCATGTTCTATCGCCATCGGAATAAAGCGATGACCATCCTGTTTTTCCCCTTTAATCGGGACAAAAAGAGCAGAGGAGCAATCTTCTCTGGAGTCAATGACTATACGATTTACCACCGAAAATATTTCTTCAAAATCCACCATTTTTCTATCTCCAAAGCACTATACTATTTCCATGAATAAACAAATCACCCTAACTTTGCCGCTTCTTCCCGGATAACTTCCCGATCCACAAAACGGGTGAACTCTCCGTTTACCTCGTTATATTCTTCATGCCCTTTTCCGATAACGGCAATCAGATCCCCTCTCACGGCATGCTGTAAGGCATAGGAAATCGCCTCTCTTCTATCGGGAATAGCAATATAATTCTTCGTTTTCTTTACAAGAGTGCTTTCTATATCCGAAATAATGTCCTCGGTTTTCTCGTAACGGGAATTGTCCGCAGTAAGGATAGTAAAATCCGCCATTTCTCCGGCAACCTCTCCCATACCGTATCTTCTTTCTTTGGAACGATTTCCTCCGCAACCGAAAACAACCACCAGCCTTTTCGGATCATAAGTCCTAAGCGTTTCCAGTAAATTCTTCATTCCCATAGCATTATGCGCATAGTCCACAATAACGGTATAGCCATCCTTTTGTAAAGCGACTTCCATTCTCCCGTTTACCTTTATCTTCGAAAGAGCGGACTTTATCTTCTCCATCGGAACGTGCAAGAGAGAAGCTACGGAAATGGCCGCTAAAGCATTGTAAACATTGTATCTCCCGGGAAGATGATTAAAGATACTTTCTTTTTCTTTCCCGTGCAAGAAAGAAAAACTCGTACCGATAAAATCATCCCTCCTCAGATTCTCTATATTTTTCGCTTGAAAATCCGCTTCCCTGTCCAGCGCAAAGCTATAACAGGGACAGGGTGCATTCTGCCAAAACTCGTCCGCAAAATTAGCATCCATATTGATCAGTCCTATTTTCGAC
>CAUSIX010000165.1:0-4449 GCA_963531555.1 uncultured Oribacterium sp. | reverse complement strand
TCAATGTAAACTATTTCTTGGATTACATTGAGGAGAAGTACACGAAGCTGTATCAGTTGTAGGGGAGGAAATTTAAAGTTCGGTGTTTTCTAAGATGATGTTCAACATCTGACGAGGGGTAACTACATAAACTTTTTCAGGAAAATGCTTTATATTACCGGTTACAAGCCAAGCTTCTTCCGTTTTTCGTTGTTCCATTACCACCTCATAAAAAACTAAATCTTTCGGATCGGGAAGACTCACGGATAGCGGTTCCGCATCTATATAGAGACCATACAGACGAAAAGTCTGTATAATATCATCAATCAAGTCTTTTGGAAGATGGAATTTGGGGCGAGATAATACATCCCGGTATTCTGACTCGATATTGTAATTTAAAACCGGTGTAATGATACCGGAAAACACCATGTCGAGAATGTTGCCGGGAACGGATTGATGCTTGAGCATTGCAGATATGAGTACATTGGTATCAATGACAGCAAAATATTTCATAAGATACTATTTCCGTGCTTCTGCAATTTCTGCGTTGATTTCATCTAAGGACATATCGGAAATGCCATGTTCTTCCGCAATTTTGCTGGCTTTCTCCAAAGCATAAATTCCGGGGGAATACTTTTTTTCAAGGGTCATGCTAAACGGTATACCGTTTTCCTGATTTAACCTAGACATACACATCCTAAGATAGGCAGGAAGAGAAAGTCCCAGTTTTTCTAAGATTTGTATGGATTTTAGCTTTTCTGTGTCTTCTGTTCTGAATTGAACCAGTGTACTTGCCATATTTTCGCCTCCATTCGTAGAATTTATACTAAACATCTTCTTGTGGTATTAGTATAGCAGACAGAAACCGGAAAAACAATCATACGATTACTAATGATTACAAATAATTACGATTTGATTTATTAACGAAAGATGAGTAAAGGAGATTTTTGTGGCACGCTTTATTGTTTTTGATGTGGAGACACCGAACCGAAAGAATAACCGCATGAGCGCCATTGGCATTACCGTGGTGGAAGAGGGAAAAATCAGTAAGGAATTTTATTCTCTGGTGAATCCCGAGGCGGACTTTGACTATTTCAATGTAAAGCTTACCGGAATCAGTAAGGCCAGTGTCAAGGATGCTCCCACCTTTCCGGAATTATGGCAGCAGATTGAACCGATTTTTTCTGACGGAATGCTGGTAGCCCACAATGCCTCTTTTGACATGAATGTGTTGAAAAATTGTCTTTTAGACTATGAGATTGACTGGAAGCCCTATGCCCGCTATCTTTGCACGGTGAAAATGGGCAGAAGCCTCTTTCCCGACAGGAGCCACAAGTTAAATATGGTCTGTGAGGATTTCGGAATTTCTCTCAATCACCATCAGGCAGACAGCGACAGCCGTGCCTGTGCGGAGATTTTACTTCGTTATCTGGAAGCCGGGGCAGAGGTAAAGGACTTTATACGGACTTGCTCGTTTAAGAAATAAAGAATATTAGAAATTTTGCAGGGAAGACATTATGAAAGACATTATCATTAAAGAAGCTCTATCGGAGGAGGCAAGAAAAGCGTATGCATAGAGAAGATTTTACCTTGTGTGGTCATAAACTAAGCTTATTTCAGGCGGAGAAAGCGGACTGCCCGCTAATTGTTTTTCACAGCTTTTCCGATGAGGGGGAGGCGGTGTATCAGGAGCTTCGGAAACAGAATGCGCCGGAGTGTCATTTTCTATCAATCGACATTTCAGACTGGCAGAGGGAGATGTCCCCATGGCCGGCTGCGGCGCTCTCGAAAGACGGAGAGGACTTTTCCGGAGGCGCGGACGCCTATCTGGAAAGTCTACTGACCGCTATTTTACCGTGGGCTACGGAAAGAATCCACGGAAAGGCAAGTTTTATAGGCATAGCCGGCTATTCTTTAGCCGGCTTATTTGCATTGTATGCAATGTATAAGACGGATGTTTTTTCCCGAGTAGCCGGTATGTCGGGCTCTTTTTGGTTTCCGGGATTCAAGGAATTTTGCAAAGAAAATACGATGAAAATCCTGCCGGAAAAGCTGTATTTATCCGTTGGAGATCAAGAGTCTAAAACAAGACATCCTATTTTAAAAACCATGCAGGAAAATACGGAAGAGCTGCTTGGCTATTTTAGGAGTTTGGGGATTCCCTGCAAATATGAGTTGAACCCGGGAAATCATTTTCAAGATGTAAATCTCAGATGTGCCAAGGGAATTTTGGAGCTTTTGCAATAAAAATGGATGCAAGGGATTATGGGGATTCCGGCTGCTTTGTCACTCGAAATGTACTGAGTACTTTGAGCGAGAGATGTATCTTGCCTGCTAGGGCAAAGACGGGAAAAGCAGGGGTATACGATAGAAAAGCAGGAGTAGAGGAGAGAAAATGTTAAATAGTAAAGGTTTTGATTTATGGGCGGATGATTATGATAAATCAGTCGGGGTATCGGAAGAAGAGAATCGTTATCCCTTTGCCGGGTACAAGAGGATTCTGGGAGATATTTACAAAATCATAATGGAAAAGCCTAATGCAGTGGTTTTGGACCTCGGGTTCGGGACAGGTACATTAACGACAAAACTATATGAAAACGGATGCACTATTTACGGACAAGATTTTTCTTCAAGAATGATAGAGCTCGCGTGTGAGAAGATGCCGGGTGCACATCTTTATCAGGGAGATTTTTCAAAGGGATTAGCGGATGAACTGAAGCAAGAGTCCTTTGATTTTATTGTTGCGACTTATTCTATTCATCACTTAACGGATGCGCAAAAGACTGTTTTGCTAAAAGATTTGCTTACACATCTGAAAGCCGGCGGAAAAATTCTAATTGGAGATGTCGCTTTTTCGAATCGCAAGGAATTGGATCAATGCAAAAAAGAATATGCGGATGAGTGGGATGACGATGAAATCTATTGTGTTGCTGATGAATTAAGAACAGAATTTCCGAATCTGATTTTTGAGAAGAAGACATTCTGCTCCGGCATACTGATATTAGCAGGAGAAAAATTTGTCTTATACGAAACCATTGGCCTTGAGGTAAGTTAGAGATGTCTGTGACAAGTTTTATTCATGTAAACAAAGCGGAAAATAAGGACTTTGATTTAGAAATATTCAATAGGGAAATGGAAAAGAAGTATCCGGGGATAGAGATAGAGCAGAGTAGCAGTGCGTCATTTTCCTATGATATTTGTTGGGAAAATTACGCGGAGACTTATCAATTTACGCTACGAATGGATAAAAAAAGAACCACCTTTGCCATAGAGTATTTTAATTCCGAGAATAGAATGAGGGATTATGCAAGCTTTATTGTATGGCTCAGCCTGTTTTTGGATCAAGAACAGGAATTGGTTCTATGTGATGAAAATAATGAGGACACACTGATGTTTTCTGCGAATACCTCCGTGGAAGATATTGAGGAGTGGTTAGAAAAGTTAGGAATTTAAGTATGGGGGATAGAGATGGATTTTACGCAGGATAGGAAAAGCAATATTCTTTTCGGTTTGCATGATAGCAGGATAAAGAAGATTCATTTTCAAAACGGTGTTTTAACCTTAGAACCGCATAAACTCTTTCAATATACGGCAGAGGGGGAAAAAGTATATTCCGGAAAACTTGTGTTTTTTGATACGGATTTAGAGGAATGTAATATTTTGATATTTGATAGGACTGTATATGAGGGGGCATTTTCCGGAAAGGCCATCGGATTAAAAGAATATATGAAAGAATATGCCCATGCAGAATTTGAAATCTTAACAGAAGGATACTTCGGCTATAGTACAACATATACAGGCTGGCTTTGGGAGAAAGGAAAAGAACCTGTATCGGCTATCCTGTATATTTGGAATTCAGGGGATATGGTTTATAGAATTGAACATGAAATTCTAAGTTAATGATGGAGGTCTCCTTAAATGGATATAAAAGCGGAATTTTTAAGAATTATGGCTGAACAAACGGAAATAGCCTTGGCAACATCTGTAA
Organism: uncultured Oribacterium sp.; assembly: GCA_963531555.1. Lineage (GTDB taxonomy): Bacteria > Bacillota > Clostridia > Lachnospirales > Lachnospiraceae > Oribacterium. Next base: position 482 of record CAUSIX010000165.1, on the reverse strand, counting down.
ATAATGTTCCCAACGTGAGAATAGTAAATTTTTATTTTGAGCCGACTGAAAATATACTTTACTTTTCGTCTTTCAAAGGAAACGACAAAGTGAAAGAAATAAACGCAAATCCAAACGTGGCATTTACCACCATTCCTCACGGAGGAAATGAGCATGTCAAAGCTAAGGGGATAGTGCAAAAAAGTTCCAAGACGATTTTTGATCTTGCCGAGCAATTTATTGCTAAAATTCCGGGCTACAAAGACACGATAGAATATGCAGGAGAATCGTTGATTTTATTTGAAATCAGATTTGATACGGCTGTAGTTACCAAGGATTTACACAGCATTAAAACTTTAAAGCTATAAATTGCGATCGAATATATTGAAAGCCAAAGGGAATGTACTGATTATGATTTGCTGAAATAGCGCGAGCAAATTTGAATTTGTGGAGGTTTTCTATGAAGTATGAAGAAATTAAATTAAATATTTCAAATGATAAAA
>CAUSIX010000164.1:0-4450 GCA_963531555.1 uncultured Oribacterium sp. | reverse complement strand
ATATACTCGGAAACAAATTCTTCCACCTGCTCCTTCGCGCGTCCGATATAGAGCTCTCCACGCATAAGGCCCTGAATATCTTTCTCCGTAAGCGGAAAGGCATCATCCTGCACGATTCTTTCCAAAAGATCGTTTTCCAGTCCCTCTTCCTTCACTCTCTTTCCGGCCTCCATGGAGTGCATACGGATTCTTTCGTGAAGCTCCTGCCTGTCTCCTCCCTTTTTTACCGCGTCCATCAAGATATTTTCCGTTGCCATAAAGGGCAACTCCTGATTCAAATGCTTCTCAATCATCTTCGGATAGACCACAAGATTCTCTGCGATATTATAGTATAAATCGAGTAAGCCGTCACAGGCGAGGAACGCCTCCGGAACGGAAAGTCGTTTGTTCGCGGAGTCGTCCAAAGTTCTTTCAAACCATTGGGTGGATGCTGTAATGCTCGGATTCATGATTTCCGATGATATGAAGTTCGAAAGTGCCGCCATACGCTCCGAACGCATCGGATTTCTTTTATAAGCCATGGCACTCGAGCCTATCTGCTTCTTCTCAAAAGGCTCTTCCACCTCTTTTAAATGCTGTAAAAGCCTTAGGTCGTTTGAAAACTTATGAGCGGACTGCGCAATCGCGGAAAGGACGGAGAGGACACGGAAGTCGACCTTACGGGAATAGGTCTGTCCCGATACCGGATAGACTTTGGAAAATCCCATTTTCTTTGCAATCTTACGATCCAGCTCCTTGCACTTTTCGTGGTCTCCTTCAAAAAGTTCCAGAAAAGAAGCTTGTGTTCCGGTAGTCCCCTTACAGCCTAAAAGCTTTAGGGAGGCGATACACTCTTCTATTTCACCAAAATCGAGATATAAGTCATGAAGCCAAAGACTTGCCCTCTTTCCGAGTGTTACGGTCTGCGCCGCCTGAAAATGTGTATAACCGAGCATAGGAAGTGCCCTGTACTCCATCGCAAAGTCGGAAAGTACTTTCATACAGTTTAAGAGCTTCTTTCGAATCAGCCGTAAGCCCTCCCGCATGATGATTAAATCGGTATTGTCTCCTACATAGCAGGAAGTCGCCCCGAGATGAATAATCCCTTTTGCTTTCGGGCACTGCAGGCCGTAGGCATAGACATGGCTCATAACATCGTGCCGAACCTCTTTTTCCCTTTGTTTTGCTTCTTCGTAATTGATATTTTCCGCATTTTCACGAAGCTCTTTTATCTGCTCATCCGTAATCGGAAGTCCCAGTTCCTTCTCACTTTCCGCAAGGGCAATCCAGAGCTTACGCCAAGTTTTAAACTTAAAGCTCGGAGAAAAAATCTTCTGCATCTCGGGAGAGGCATATCTCCCGGATAACGGACTTTCATAGCTTGAATACGCTTCCATCGCTCTTCCCTTTCTCTTCTTTGAACTTTCTCTTCTTTAAAAATTGCCTTTTCCATTTTCCTTAGTTTACCGCCGTTGTCTTGAGCTTATATTTCCACTTTATCTTGAACTTGTATTTCCGCTTCATCAAGAACTTGTATTTTCACGGCATCTTGAACTTGTATTTTCACGGCATCTTGAACCTGGATTTTCAATTCATCCTAAATCTGTGTGTCTACTTCATTAAGAACGCTTCAACTATTTGACCCTTTTAAGTTAATCCGCCATATTACTGTAAAACGGCTGTCATATCATATTTTCCGGCTGCTTTATGAAGAAGGAAAAACGCTGCGGTAATCGCTCCTTTAGCGAAAATCTTCCGACTGTAAGCCGTGTGCTCTATCTTTACGATTTCATCTTCCCCGGCAAAGATAACCTCATGAATACCCGGAATCGTTCCTCCCCGCACCGAAAGCATGCCGACTTCCCGTTTTTCTCTCGCCTGATGTTTGTCCTGTCTTGCGTAGACCTTGTTTAATGTCTCTCCTATTCCCTCTTCTACGGCTTTTTCCAGCATTAAAGCCGTTCCGCTCGGTGCATCCTTTTTCCTGCGATGATGTGCTTCCACAAGTTCTACGTCAAATCCCTCATGATAGAGCTTGGCTGCCGCTATACGAACAAGCTCCAAAAGGATATTAACCCCGAGAGACATGTTCCCGGATTGCAAAATAGGAATGTGTTTGGATGCTTCCTCTATCTTCTTCTCTTGCTCCTCGGAAAGCCCCGTTGTACATAAAACAAGAGCCTTCTTCTTTTCCACTGCAAAATCCAATAGCCTGTCCACAGCTTCTCTTACGGAAAAGTCAATAATGAGATCGAAGTCTTCTTTTACCTTGAAAATATCTTCATAAAGCGGAAAGCCCAAGTCCGTGCCTGCAGCGTGGGCATCTACCCCGCAGCTAATCTCGCAGTCCTCCGTGTTTCTTGCAACTTCTATAACATTCATCCCCATTACGCCTCGTGCGCCGTGTAAAAGCAGTTTCATTTTCCCTCCTTAACTCTACAAAAACTCCACAAAAGAAAAAAGCCGCGAAAAAGAAAATCCCCTCCTCTCTCGATGAGTTTCTTTCCCTTTTTCGCAAGCTATCGTTTTTTTATTTTAAAACCCCGTAACGAATCATTTCTTCTTTCAAAATGTCCAAATGTTCTTTTTCTATCTCCGTAAGAGGCAGGCGAAGCGGCCCCGCATTCTTTCCTTGTAAATTCATCGCAGCCTTAACCGGGATGGGATTCACTTCACTGAAGAGAGCATGAATAAGCGGTAATGCCCGAAGTTGCTCTTTTCTTGCACCGTCCAAATCTCCGGCAAACCACTTTGCGCAGATTTCATGCGTTTCCCTTGGCGCCACATTCGACAAAACGGAAATAACACCTACACCGCCTGCAGAAAGAATCGGGAGAATCAAGCCGTCCTCTCCGGAATAAAGGGAAAAGTCCTCATCCACAAGACTCATCAGCTCCAGAGTCTTTCCCATATCTCCTCCGGCATCCTTAACGCCGATAATATTCTTTACATCATGATACAGCGCCGCCATCGTTTTGGCTTCGATACTCATCCCCGTTCTTCCCGGAACATTGTAGAGAATGGAAGGAATGGAAACCGATTCCGCGATAGTCTTGAAATGCTGATAAAGTCCCTTCTGTGTTGCCTTATTATAATAAGGAGTCACCAAAAGAAGACCGTCCGCTCCGACTTCTTCCGCCTGCCTCGACAGTTCAACAGCCGATTCCGTACAGTTAGACCCGGTTCCGGCAATAAGCGGAATGCGGTGATTCACTACCTTTGTCGTGTACGCTATCACCTCCACGTGCTCTTCCACGCTAAGAGTTGCCGCTTCTCCGGTAGTTCCTACGGAGATAATGGCATCCGTACCTTTCTCAATCTGCTCTTCAATGATTTCTTTCAATGCCTCGAAGTTAACACTTCCGTCCTCATGCATGGGGGTAATCAATGCCACTCCTGCGCCCTTGAATAAAGCCATAACTCACCTCGCTTACTATAGTCCGTCCTGTATTACTTTTGTTCACCCTGTCTTACTCTTTTCGATCCCGTTTTTCTCATGCCGTCTTATCTTCAGCTTTCCTGTCGTCTTACTCTTACGAGCCCGTCTTACTTTCTGTTAAAGCCGGCGCGCTTCCTTGCCGTAGGATCCAGAATCTTCTTACGGATACGCAGACTCTCCGGAGTCACTTCCAAGAGCTCGTCCGTATCAATAAAGTCAATACACTGCTCTAAAGACATAATCTTCTTCGGTACCAATTTTAACGCCTCATCGGAACTGGAGGTTCTCGTGTTACTTAAGTGCTTGGTCTTACAAACATTCAGCTCTATGTCTTCCGACTTCGGACTCTGTCCGATAACCATACCGCTATAAACCTTCTCTCCCGGTCCGATAAAGAGTACTCCTCTGTTCTGTGCCTGGAAAAGGCCGTAGGTTACCGCTTCTCCCTGCTCAAAGGCAATTAAGGAGCCCTGGTGACGGTAGTTTAAGTCTCCTCTATATTCCCCGTAGCCTTCAAACTCCGTATTTAAGATTCCGTTTCCCTTCGTATCGGTTAAAAACTCTCCTCTATAGCCGATTAAACCTCGGGAAGGAATTTCAAACTCAAGTCTTGTATATCCTGACGCCAGCGGACTCATGCCGTTCAGTGTTCCCTTTCTCTGGGTCAACTTCTGAATAACAGCGCCGGTTGCCTCTTCCGGTACATCGATATACGCTATCTCCATCGGCTCCAGCTGTTTTCCGGACTTTTCATCCGTTTTATAAATGACTTCCGCCTTGGAAACCGCAAATTCAAATCCTTCTCTACGCATGGTCTCTACCAAAACGGAAAGGTGCAGCTCTCCTCTTCCGGAAACCTTAAAGCAGTCAGCGGAATCGGTTTCTTCCACACGAAGGGATACATCCGTATTTAATTCCCTAAAAAGCCTGTCACGAATATGACGGGATGTCACATATTTTCCTTCCGTTCCTGCAAGCGGAGAATCGTTTACCATAAAGTCCATGGAAATCGTCGGTTCGGAAATCTTCTGG
>CAUSIX010000163.1:0-4450 GCA_963531555.1 uncultured Oribacterium sp. | reverse complement strand
ATTTTTAACATCTTGTGCTCCCCTACAAACTGGAAGTTATCAGTTTGTAAATCTCAATAAGTATCCATTAGGATCTTGAATCAAGAACTCCATCTGTATTTCTTCTATTCCATTAACCAGATATACACTTTTGGTCAGTTTTTTGTAAATCTCCAATCTTTTGCTTTTCACTAATGTATATAGGTTTTCAATATCATCAACTGCTATGGAAAAATTTATTCCTCTTCCTAAAGGATAGGTTAATTCCCCTGTGTTCCACCCTTCATCATGAATTTGTTCAAACATAAACTGACTATCTTGAAAAGACATAAAAACAAATTTCTCTTCCTGTCGTTCGTACTCTATTTTAAATCCTAATTCTTCGTAAAAATTTTTAGTTTGAAGAATATCAAAAACTGATAATTCAGGAATCAAATTATTAAAATCCATACCAGCTTCTCCTAGAATTCTAATTTGTCTACACCGCTTTTATCCTATCATTTATCAATTCGATAAACGCTATCACTGTTGCTCCTATCATAGGAAGTCCTCATCTTCACAAGGGATTTCGGCGTAAAAAACCTACCATCATCTGAAGCAATGCTTTTTACAAACTTATTGAGAAAATACTCATAAAATCTGTCGACTCCCACAATTCACTCTCCAGTTTTCTAATATTAATCATTTCTTTTTACTCCTATCTATCCTGTTTTCAGGAAGCTCTTTCGTTACGTCGCTAATCAATTTTCCAAAATCAATTGCATTTTGAGAGGTAATAACTGCTTTCCCGGTATGCTCCTCAATTTCTTTTCTGGCATTTCCGGCAATCTTACCACCGTCTCTTGCAGCTTGCCTATTCTCTTCTAATCCATAGGGATTTGTCGCATTAGTAATATCCTTTGTAGCCGCTTCTGCAAGCATATTTAATATTAACTCGGTACTGCTCATATTATCCCTAAGGTTTTGCTTCTTCAATCCTTTGAAGTCTTTGTATTCTCTTGTTGTCATACCGCTCCAAGCCTTAGATATTTCATTTGTGAGTATTGCATATTCTTTGCCCTCTTCTACACCATGGTCTTGCCAAGCATCCGTCAGTTCTTTTCTTACTTGAATGGCTTGTAATCTCTGATTAATCCATTCTCTGGAATACCCCTTCTGCACATAAGTTTCCAAAGCTCTATCTATCGTTAACTCCGGATCTATAATCTCATCTATTCTTTCTTTTCCAACTTCTGCCAACCACATCTTAAAGGGTTCCGCCTTGGGAGATGGTACGGATTGAATAATGCGGAAAATCCCCTGCATATTGGCTACATCCGTTTGCCTCATTTTTCCGTCTGAGGCTTTCATTTTCAACTGGCTACAAATTGTAGCCAGTTCATTGCCTTCCTTTTTCAGCCTTACTTTAAACACGCTCCAATATTTTCTTGGATTTTCACTTTCTGTAAGAATCCCTAAAATATCAATAATTGAAAAATACCACTCTTCCTTTTCCTCGTTCCAAATTGAGCGAATCCGGTTCCCTTCAAAGATTTTAATTTCGTCGTACATATCAAGACCTCCTGCGTACTTTCTGACATCCTCTTCATAGTCCAATCGAATCCGATTCTGCAAATCCAGATTTATCCCATCATAATATTTTTTCCATAATGACTGCTATTCCATGCTCATTTTCTTTTTCTACTCCCGTCTCCGTAAAACCGCATTTTCTCCAAAAGTTCCTGCTTTGCATATTTCCTTTCATATAGGCTAGCCTTACTTTTTTATAGCCTCCGCTTTTCCACGCAGATAAAGCCTCTGTAATAATAGCGCTCCCTTTCCCTTTTCCGGACTCTTTACTGTCCATCATAAACAAGCCGATGAAAATCGTATCTTCTTCCGGAAAGGAGAGAATAAAGTCCATAATGGCAATCAAGCAGTCGTTTTTAAAAAAGCCAATATAGAATTTATCCTCATGGCTTTTCCCCTCCGGTAATGCTTTTAAATCATTCAGCACCGTTTCCCTACATGGCTTTGGTGGACAATACAAAAAATACAGGGGATTGCTATTCTCCAGTTTCAAAATACCGGAGACATCATCTTCCCCCATTTTTTTAATTTTGTATTTTGTAGACAGTTGGCTGATATTTAGCATACTTCTTCCGGACATTTCTACTTTACCTCACTATGCACGTATGATCTTAATTCTTCTTGATGAATTTACTTGCCAAGTGATAAACCTGTTTGATTTCTTTACTATCTAAGGACCAAGTCTCTACTTCTTTACGAATAAAATCCGGAAATTTCTTACTGATATCTCGTAAAGCATTGCCCACGGATTTTCTAACATATTCACTGGAATCTTCTTTTAAAGCGGCTAAACGCTGAATGGCTTCTTCCGGGTGATCTTTAAAATAGGCTCTGCTTGTCCAGATTCTTAGCCCTTCCGTAACGGCTCTTCGAGCGTTCGGCTCAGGACTTTGTAGCCATTCCGTAATCGTGGGGAGGGCTTTTTCCATTCCGATTTTTTTACAATACATATCAAAGGACTTCGCTAAAATCTCCTGCACTCTCCAGTTCTCATCCTTTGTAACTTCTTCCTTCATAAAATGGAGGATTTCTTCATCTTCAGATAAGTAGCCGAAAAGAAATACCCCATACATTCTCACTTGATAAACAGAAGATTGAAAAGCTGCAAATGCCAAAGTCTTGCAATAAGCAAAATCATGGGACTGAAAATCCTGTAAAGCTCTACTTTCTTCCGTCTTGAAACCATTTTCTATCGAAGAAAATTCCTGTTCTAAAGCGACAATATATTCCTTCATATCTGCACACCTCCTTAAGAGATTTGCTCTACCCTTTTCTATTTTGCACTGACAAATCTCACTCAAAAAGCTCCGTCAATTCTGTTTATCTTCTTTTTCCGTTTTCATCAAAATTTTTCTTTAATTCGCTTTCGGTTGGAACTATCGCTCCGATTAAGGGGAGGATCTGCAACATCGTGATAATACCGCCAACCGTTCCCACGGTTCCCGGTCCTTTCCCAAATACGATGCCTATGGCAATCACGGAAAGAGGCGCTAAAATCAGTCCACAAAAATACCATACCTTCCCAAAATATTGATTCGCAAATCTCCATGTTTCCTCATTCATCATTGACCTTTTTGTTCGGTATCCGTATACATAATTAATTTCTTTCGGTGTTTTCCTGAAAAGTAGCCACCCGAAGAAAATCATAGTTAACGGAATAAGTAAAACCATAATGAACATGAATATCCAGAATCCCATTTGAAATTCCTCCATTACTTTTACTTCTAAAGCATTGATTCAGCCTCAGTTATACTTGTAACATTTTCCATGTACTCATAAAATTTCTTGTGTAATTCTCTCATTTCATCCGGTGCATTTATCGAATGTTGATACATGAACTTTTCACCAAAAGTACTTCTATATACAAAGGACATAATAAAAGTCAATATCGGCAGCGGCACAAGCAAAAAGATATTCATTTTCCATGGGGATAACTTGCCGCAGTTTTTCCTCACAAATTGGAGGTTTCGTTTTAGCGCTTTTGCTGTCTTACGCATAATCTTGTGTTCATAACCGGTTTTTGCGGGGTTATCCGCTCCATAATATGCATCTGCAATAGGAACTACCATTGCAAGATGACAAAGCTGCCAAATGTGCATATCTTTCACTATCTGATATGGAATAGACGATTGCTTAAAAATCAAAGAAAGGCGTCTTACTCTATCCGTTCTCATTCCGGAAATCTCTGCAAAAGTAGTCGGTTGAATGATTTTCGGAGTAAGCGAGGCAACCAATACATCATCCTTAATCCTTCCTCCTGCGCCCGGAAATGCCGGAAGGATTTTACCTTCCCCACAAATATTTTCCCATTCATTGTAGTCATCAATAGAATTTGTCATTGTTACAATGCATTTGCTATTATTGGTTTTCAGTTCCTCAAGTGCCTGATATAACTGATTCTCTCTGACTGTCAAGAATATAAAATCGTATTCGTCATCATCTTTGAGTTCAGACAATACAGAAACATTTGCTTTTGTAACTTTTTCTCTTTTCAAATAAAGAAGCCCCTTTTTCTTGAGTGTTTCCAGTCTGGCTCCTCTTGCATAAACAGTAGTATCAAAACCCGCTTCGGCAAAAAGCGAGGCATATAGCGAGCCTATCACTCCCGGACCAAATATGAGTAATCTCACTTACAGACTCCTTTCTGCCCCATACAAGATATCCGCCCATCATGGATTTTATGGCAATATCACCTGCTACGGGAAAGGCCTCACGAACAAATGCAATTTCAAAGTCTATAATAACACGGTGAATCCTCCTTTTGCCACCGTGCTCAAAGCAAGTAATCGTAAATTTCCACCGAGTTCCAGTATAAAAAAGGAAATGGCGGCTTGAAATAGTTTCATTTTAACCTTCTCCTTCACACTAATTGGCAATCTTCCAAATAGTTGCTTTATTTTTC
>CAUSIX010000162.1:0-4453 GCA_963531555.1 uncultured Oribacterium sp. | reverse complement strand
TCATCGAAAAATTCTTTGGAAAAGGCAGTTATAAAAGCCGTTTTTCCCACTGAACGCCCGCCAACAATCGGAATACAAATAGGAACCGATTCCCTATCCGACAAAGGTGTCGAACAATGAGGGCAAATCGCTTCCAAATTTCTCCTTCCGTTAAAGAAGGTCGTCGGCAAAAGTTCTCCGCAATAGGAGTTTGGGTCTTCCCCGATACAGGTTCTCTTTAAAATGCCATAAACCCCGGGAGTTAAATTGGTATGTCTTGCTCCGCATTTAGGACAAATATATGTCGGAATCAGGGATTTCTCTTTACACTCATGACAAGCGGTAAAAATCTTCTTCCGCATCAGATATATCCGGTCGGCAAGCCAGATAATGGAGAAACAAATATAGATAAAAATCATGACCAGCAGCAAAATGGCAATATTCAGAAGACTTACCACAGCCGTAATAATCGAGCCGAATACAAGTACAGAAAGCATCGCCAATACATTCAAAATAATCAGGAAGACCGCTTTCTTCCCTCCAATAAGTTTGGCATCCTCTATTTTTTCTTTAAATCCACTGATGGAGTCAAAATTCCTTTTCCACGCACCTTTAATAGTATTCCCTACATCTCTATAGCCTTTTCCAAAAAAATAACTTTTTTTTGCAGGTTGCGGTGTAGACGCCATACCTTTTCTTCCTCCTCAACTTATCAGTCTACGCTGTTGCAAGAACTCTCCTATTGCTGTCAATAACATTTTCCTTAAATGACAGGATATAGTTTTTTACTGCCGCACCGCCTCCATACAGGGTGCCTCCCGCAGCCGCAAGCCCCGCCAGTGCCGCCGCCAAAAGAATGATACAATAAATAACAAAAGCCACTACTGCAAGCACAATGGCGATTCCGACGAGCATACCCGCAAATCCGCCATCTCCATCATAATCAAACATTGCGTTCTCCTTTTTTGTTAATTTTTAATAGCTATAGTATATCTTGTAACCAGAACAATAGCAATAATGAATAATAGTTGTTTTAGCGTTGTTATCAAAACATATAAAATAAAAAAAGCAGAACCATTACGACATTCTTTATGACACATATTACGACATTTTCGCAAGTCCTATTTTACGATATAATGACCGAATCGATTCGATCCTATATGTTCAATCTTCCCTTTATCCATTAGACGCTTTAATGCTCTTTGAACCGTTCTTGGCGATAAACCTACAATCTTAGCAAGCCTTGCTGCCGATTGATTGCCATCTTCCGTCAAAAGAACCAGCAATTTTTCATCTACCGTTTTTGCTTGGTTCATTACGCCATTATGTGACAATTCTTTTAGAAGATCTCTAATCAATTCCAGCATGAACTGAACAAAGATTGTTGACTCTCCTTCTGTATTAGATGCATTCAGCGCTTTATAGTACTCATTCTGGCGCGCATGAATAATGGTCTCAATAGGAATCCATAAAAAAAACTCCTGCCATTTTGCAAGAATCAAAGTATGCCAAAGTCGCCCTATCCTACCATTTCCATCGGCAAAAGGATGAATAAATTCAAATTCATAATGAAAAATACAGCCCTTTACTAATGGATGTAACTTTGATTTCTTCAACCAATCAAATAATTGTCCTATCAAATCCGGAACATAATTTGCCGGTGTTCCGGCGTGTATCAGTTGTTCTCCGGCATACACTCCTACACCTTTGGTTCGAAATGCACCGTTTTCCTTCACGAGCCCTTCCATCATGATTTTATGTGCCTTCAAAAGATCTTTAACTGAATAAGGATTCAGCTTGGACATGATCTCGTATGCTTCATAAGCATTTTTAACTTCTCTGATATACTGAGGGGGACCAAGGACACGTTTTCCATCTATTACGTCACTTACCTGTTCCTCAGTCAATGTATTCTGCTCTATTGCCAAAGACGAATGAATAGACTTAATACGATTATCTCTTCTAAGCTTCGGGTTCTTAGATAGCTGTTCTGATACAGTCATTGCTCCGGTAAGCTCTGCTATCTCTATTACGAGATTAGTAATCGCATCTGTTATTGTAAATGGCGGAATATATGTATCTGGCACAAACAGACCTCCTCTCAGCACATCGTTCCCCCCTGAACCTGTGGCATAAAAACCATATTCAGTGTATAAAATTTTGAGTTAAAACACAATTGCTCCCTCCGACTCGCAAAGTTATTCGGTGTTTCGGATGAATATTTCATCAATATGCAGAATGACATCGATATTCGAATGCAAAAAAGAAAGCTTGATTTCGAACTACAGCAAATATGAAATCTATTTAATTATTTATTCATAGTAATTGTCACGAAATCAAACACCGCTAAACACTCAAAAGCAGGATTGACAACTACACTATGCCTATTCGAAACTGAGGAAAAGTCAGGGAAGGAATTCCATCTCATCTGTGGACAAAATCCTATCTGCCTTAATCGCATATGCGTAACCGGTTGGATTGATTTTCTTCTGCTCTTTCAATGCCTTGAGATTTTCATTCAAGAAAGTCATTGTTTTATATTCAGACGAGTCTATTTCTTTTACAAACGACTGATTCCTTAACAAGCATGCTGCCAAGTACATCACAATGGGAGCCTTTTTAGAAGCAGTCTCAGCAGAAAAATCATCATAATAAATATGATTTCGAATATCCCGGATTCCCTGCAGATAAAAAGTATAATCTTCCTTTTCTATTTTTCCTCTAGACGAAATACTTGCCGCAGTCATAAAAGTATCCATCAATGCATCTTCCGGAGTAATATCAAGCCCTCGGTATGCAATCTCATTCAGCGCCAATCTATAATAAGTGTCTCTTACCAGTGAATAATCTTTTGCGACATCAATTAATGTCAATACATCGTAAAACTGCTTGATGATCTCCATATCCTTATTTGCATGAAGAGGAATGCCTATCGTATGTGGTGCAAAAGCAGTCAACTTATCTCCCAGTATGCACTCAACGCTTGGAACCATAACCTGTAATTGCGGCTCTTCTACTTTAATCAGGTCACTCTTTATTGGCCTCTTAATAATCTCTGTATACCCAGGTTCTTCGAATAAAATATCTAGCAAAATATAAATATTCCTGTGATTAATGGGTGATTCATAGATAAACTTAAAATGTCTTTTTTCAATACTATTTTTTCCTACTCTCCTTTGTTCTTCAACGTAAACAAAGGGGAAAATCTTAGATGCCTTCTCGATGTATTCATCTACATTAGTCCCCGGCTTCACAATAATATCAACGTCCGTTGACAGTCTTAATGGATGCTCTAATAACAGCATAAGGCTGGTTCCACCCTTAAATACAAATGGCATTCCAACGGTTGTAATTGCTTCAAGGAGACCAAATGCATACACACAGCGTTCCAACAGAAGTGGATCTCGCCTACTTTCTGTCTGCAAGTTCCTAATATGCTCTTCCGTAAAATTATTTTTTGACAGCATATCACAACCCCATCCTTAAATCCGTTCTATCTATATGTAGCAACACCTTGCTCTTTGCATTCCTCCTGCTTGCATATCGAAACAACTTACTCTCATCAATATAAAAATCCCGAAACGCCTGATGAAAAATATTATCATACTCTCCTCTACTGACACAGGATAAGAGAAGCTTATCTGCCACAAGATCTACCAGCATCTTTTCAAGCTTTGTTTCCCAGACATCTCTTTCACCCTTCGGGGATTCAGAAACCAATTTTTTTATAATAATCATATCATCTGACCAATACTGATGAAATGTTTCCACGGAGGGATTCAAGAGAATCTTACCGGTATATTGTTCTTTCAAGGAATCAAAAACATAGGTTCCCAGTCCTGATTCCACGGAAACAAATATCACATTATGGGCAATCTGATGATTTACAAATTCATTTAATTGGACCAGTTCAAAAATGCGAAAATCAAGTTCCGGATATTGTTCCTCAATCTTTTTTGCAAGTTCTAACGATAACTCCGAATACTGATAAGAGTAATTTCTCTTCGAATCCTCTGCTATGTGATAGCTATTTCTACCTACGCGATAAATATCCCCATTCTCCAACAACTTTTGAAAATTATATCTTCCTGAGTCTTTCCTTTTATTTTTATTTTCTTTCTGAAAGGCAGTAATAAAGTCTTCTCTGGAGAAGTTTTTTTGATGCGAAAGATTATGTACCATATTATTCTTTGTTCTACCTCTATATTCTTCAAGTCGGCAAAATTTTTATTTTTTGCCGTTTTGCAGTTATAGTATACATTGATAATCGTACAAGTCAACTGTAAGTCGGCAAATCTTGTATTTCTTGCCGACTTACAGATTTCGATGTGGAGGAACCGCGGTCCCGGTAAATGGTAAATAACCTGTCATCTTTTTCTCTTCACAAAAATTGAGATAATCGTGAAAAGTGTGAAAAGCTGAACGCACTTTTTCCACTTTACAAACTTTTTTCACTTTGCATACTATCTCAGGG
>CAUSIX010000161.1:0-4456 GCA_963531555.1 uncultured Oribacterium sp. | reverse complement strand
AGCCTCTACGGATTCCGCCTTTACCGTCTCCGGCTGAACTATATCACTCTTTAGGCTTTCTGCAGAAATCGCCGTAGAACAGATGCAAGATAAAGCCAAAAGGAATGCCAATGCTGTTTTTGCTCGTTTTCTCATCTTTCTCCTCACTTATAGTGGATAACATTCTTCCATTTTTCTCGGATTAGAATAACATAATCATTAATTTGAAACAAGTTTGTAGATAATTTAATTATTTAGAGTTCTTATTTCTGCTCTATCTGTCCTTTCACTTCTATTATCAAAAACGGCGATTTATACCGAAAAAAGATGTAGGCAAAAAGATTTTTTACCAACAACGGACTTTTTTACCGACAAAAGGGCTTAGTGCCTTGACAGAAGCAGCCATTTCCGTTATCATCTCCGTGTATGTTTTCAAACTGTCCGTGTCCAGGTATTTGAAAGCAAGCTTTTGAAAATGACTAAACGCATATAAATAAGGGTTTCATAAAGTCAGATTTCCGCGGCGGAAGATTTTATGGAAAGAAAGGTGTAAAAAATGGCAAATATCAAATCTGCAAAGAAGAGAATTCAAGTTGCAGCACAGAGAAACGAAAGAAACAAGGCTATCCGTTCCGAGGTTAAGACCTATATGAAGAAGGTTTTCGTAGCATGTGAAGCAGGCGACAAGGAAACAGCAAACACAATGCTTGTAAAAGCACAGAAAAAGATTGCTATGGCTCGCAGCAAGGGTGTATATAAGGCAAACAACGCTTCCCGTAAGACCGCTCAGCTTTACAACGCTGTAAACAAGATGGCGTAAGCTTTAAAAAAAAATCGACTTGAGTGCTGTAGATTTTCTATGGCACTCTTTTTTTGCTATAAAATTTTTCTTATGAAATTTATCTGTATCGATTTCAATTCATTTTCACTTGTGCTAGACTTAGAAAGTAACGATAGGAATGGTATATCAAAAAACACTTTTCAACATATTCATTTTTACGCCTATGGACATTTTTTATATCTGCTTATCTTATGCACTGTTTGTTTTTGTGATATTCTTTACAATCTTCACAAAGACAAGCCTGTCCGCCCCTATGGAGTATGATTTTGTGACAAAGCACAAGCTTCTTACCATAGGATTAGTCATTTTGGGTCTATTCCTTGTACTTTTCCTTTACGGAATTCTTTCCTACTTTCATATCCCTGTTATAAGCTAATTGTTTCATTTTTACTTGATCTAATCTAATTGCTTGATATGAACTAAGTTCTACAGGATTCGCTTTCTATGTTTCTATTTTTTATTTCTGTTTTTCTATTTCTGTTTTTCTATTTCTGTTTTCTATTTCTGTTTTCTATTTCTATCTTTCTATTTCCATTTTAAGGAGTTTTCCATGTTTATTTCTCGTCCCCTATTTTCTTTGGCACTTTCCGTGCTTTTCGGAGAAATGCTCTTCTGTCCCGAGCTTCCTTTCTCCCTCCGCTTCATCCTTCTTCTATTTTACCTTTTCTTTTTAAGCCTTCTCTTTCGAAAGGAAAGGCAAAAATTACTCTGCCTCTCCCTCGTCCTCTTTTTCCTTGCTTCCCTTCATTTTCAAAATGCGCTCAAGCGTTTTGAAAAGCAACAGGAATGTATTGAAAGAGTCCTGCCCTTAAACTGTACTGTGGAGGGCACGATTTCCTACATTTCGGAAAATGAAACAGCCTATAGAATCTTTCTGAAAAATTGTATAGTCAATAGTTCCTTAGGAAAAAAGCCGGGAAAGCTCAGTACGGAGCAGGAAAAAAAATGGAATGCACGAAACAATCTCCCCTTCCGAAAAGTCCAAGTCCTCTTAAAAAAGACCTCTGAGGACAGATCCGAACTCCCCACAGTATCTCCTGAATCCCCCTGTCCGGCAGCTTCCCCATGTCCGGCAGCTTCCCCATGTCCTTCCTCTTCTGAATCTCCCTTTTATCCCGGAGATCGGGTTCTTTTCCGCGGAAAATTTATGGAGCTTAGTCCTGCCATGAACGAGGGAGAATTCTCTTTTTTACAACATTTGAAAGCTGAAGGAATCGAAGCATTTTTTCTGGCAAACAGAGGGGAAATCCAAGAAAAAGACTCCGCGCCTTTCCTAAAACTGCTCTATAAAATAAGAAAGGAAGCCTCTCGTAATCTGGAAATACTGTATCCGAAGACACAGAGCGACTTTTTGAAAAGTCTTTTTCTCGGAGAAAAGACCGCGCTTTCCAGAGAGGAACGAAACCTTTATCAGGAAGCGGGAATCGCACATATCTTAGCTGTTTCAGGCTTACATCTTTCTTTAGTGGGCGGTGCCTGCTTTATTCTTCTCCGTATAGTAAACATGGAAATCAGTCTTGCAAGCCTTATTTCCTCCTTCTTTGTCTTTTCATTCGCACTCTTTACCGATGCTTCCGGTTCCACACTCCGTGCCATGATCATGTTTTTTATCACTTTCCTTGGAAAAAACCTCGGAAGAGGGCAAGATAGAATCTCCTCTCTTTCTCTGGCTTTAGTCCTTCTTCTTTTTTGGCAACCGCTATTTCTTTACTCAGTCGGCTTTCAATGTTCTTTTTACAGCCTATTTCTTCTCCTTCTTCTTTCTTTACGAGACGGAAAAGAGGCTCGAAAAGACTTCAGAAAAAAATGGGAAAAGGCAAAGAAAAAGAAAAAATACAAAGAAATTGTAAAGCTTCTCCCGAAAAAGCTAAAAGAAGGGGGAAAAGAACTCATTCTCTTCTACTTGGGCTTATTCCCCCTTTTTTCTTTCTTGCAATACTCCCTTCCCCTCTATGCCCCTGTACTGAATCTCCTTCTTCTCCCCCTCCTTCCGTTTATCTTTCTTCTCGGTGTACTCTCTCTTATTTTTCTGCATTTTCCCCCTCTTCTCTTCCTTGCAAAATGCCTATCTCGCACGCTCTCTATCCTTCTTCAACTTTTTCATCAGCTGATTCAACTCAGTTTGCATCTCCCCTACTCCTCTATCCTTTTAGGTAAGATTTCTCTAAGCTCTCTCTTTCTTTTTATTTTTCTTTTTTATCTTTTCTTCCTTTTTCCTCTCCGCTCTGTATTAAAGAGGAAGTCCAAAATAGGAAGGGAAAGAAAAGAAACAGAAATGCACAGAGTCCTGTCCTTTCCATTCACTAAGTTCTATGCCTTAAAAGCAAATCCATTTATCTTAAAAAATATCTTCTCCTTCCTTTTTCTCTGTTCTATGCCGCTCTTCCTCCCCTCTCCCCCGAAAAATCTGGAAATCACCGCTATCTACGTGGGGCAGGGTGACGGCTTTCTCATTCGAAAGGGAAATTTTGTGCTGACTATCGATAACGGCTCCTCCTCTAACAAAAATTTTCCGGAAAACACACTGCTTCCCTATTGTAAAGCCAAACGAATTAAGAAGATTCAATATGCCTTAATAACCCACTCCGATATCGATCATACAAGTGGAATCCAAGCTATTTTGGAAGAAAATGCTATCATCAACTCATCATCAAAAAGGAAGACGGAAGACGCACAAGGGAAAGAAACGGAAAGGAATGAAGGGGAAAATGAACAGACAAACAAGTACAACGTACAAATTGAAAATCTGATTCTTCCCGTGCAAGCCGAAGAAGACCATCGTTATGACCTCCTAAAGCGTCTTGCGGTAAATCACGGAGCAAAGCTTCTCTACTGGAAAAACGGAAATAGTATTGAATACGGAAATAAAATTCCATCTTATTCCGCAAAACCGAATAAAAAAGAACTCCCCCGGCTTTCTTTTCATTGCTACTATCCCATCACGAATTCCCCCATGGAAGAAGCAAATGCCCATTCCCTCGGTTGTCTCCTGCATTACGGCAAGTTTTCCATGATCTTCACAGGGGATATGCCCGGGGATGCCGAAAAGGAAATGCTTTCCGCCATAAAAAAAGAGGGGCAAAGCCCCTCGGTAGATATTGTAAAGCTCGCTCATCACGGCTCAAAAACTTCTTCATCTCCTATTTTTCTTTCAGAAACAAAGGGAAGATTTGCCCTCTTCTCTTATGGGAAAAATAACCGTTATGGCCATCCGCACAAAACCACTGTAGAAAAATGCTCGTACTTCAAGCTCATTCCCCTGGAGACGGCTAAGCTTGGAGAAATCATTATCCGAACGGATGGAGAGGAATACCAAATCATTACCCCCTGCGCTCCGCCATAGTTTGAACCTAGATGCTTCACTTCTTTTCTCTTGCTTTTCTCTCTTAGTTTTCTTCTCTTAGTCTTCTTCTCTTAGTCTTATCTTAGTCTTATCTTCGTCTTATCTTCGTCTTATCTTAGCACAGGAGCTCTTTTGGTCTTTTAATAACAGCCGCTCCGAGTCCATTTTCACCGATATGGCAGGAAATGAGAAGGGAAAGCGGTCGAACTACGATTTCCTCTTCATAGCGATTCGGAAATTCGGCTTTCAGCTGCTCGCTGAAATTCTTCGCTTGCTCTTTGTTATCTGTATAA
>CAUSIX010000160.1:0-4485 GCA_963531555.1 uncultured Oribacterium sp. | reverse complement strand
CTATTCGTCATACAGTTTTCAATGTACTAATCTATCTAAAATACGTTTCCGTATTCTATTCTGAATATCTAAATTTTATTCTTGACTCTTAATAGTTAGTCTTTTATGATGCTGTATTCGAGCTGGTGCACTTTCTTCTTCATAGCTTTATGGAGCCTGCCTTTTTGTGTCGAGCGCATTCATAAGATAGAAAGAATGTTCGCTTTGGAAAATGCTTTTGCTCACTCCGTCTTTACGCCTCTCATACTATCGGAAAATCCGGTTGCAGGGAAGAAATCGGGCTTGTCAATTTGACAACCGAGAGTTGCAAAGCCTTGAACTATCGCATTATTCCGCTTGCTTTTCCAAAAAAGAAATGGCCTCGCTGTAGCTTAGGGCGGAAGTTTCTTTTTTCTCTTCTCCTCCAAGGTTACTAATCAAACTTTTCGGATTTTTTTCCTCAATTCTTTTTTTAAAGGCGTAGTAGTCCGTCTTTTCTACGGGCTTATCATAGAGGATAAATTCTTCATCGGAACGCTGTGGAGAAGTTTCGTCATTTTCCAACCCTTTCTCCGGGTCATAGCTATAGCTTGCCTGCTTATCCCACTCCAAGGGGAAATTGCCGGACATAGGGAGAAGATAAAGCACATCCGTTTCCTTCGCATCGAAGTCAATTTGCTCAAGATAGAGGCGCTTGTCCTTTTCCGTCAGGAAAATGTCGTAAACGGCGCCGCCACCTACCTGATAATCCAGATTTTCCTTCTTCGCAATTTCTACAGGCTTTCCGTCCTGAAAGCTGTAAATGTGGAGATTCGCGCGAATGGCAGTCCCTTCCCCGTTATTTTCCTCTGCATCGATAAAAAGCAACTCGGGCGTGCTATCTCCATAAACATCGGCTATGGCAATCCCCTTCGTTTCTACACTGATGGGTGCTCCGTCTTTATCTTCCTCGTAAGCCTGCCAGGTATAGGCTTCAATGTCTTTTTGCCTTTCTTTTAAGAGGGTTAAATAGGCGGTGTAGACTGCTTTTGAATCAGCTTTTTCGGGAGTTGTGTCCTCGGAACTTGTTTCCGCTTCGTTTACCCCTTTTTCTTTATCGGATTTTGTTGCCTCACTCTGTGTTTCAGAGGAGGATTGGCTATTTTTCTCCACAGAGGCAGTATTTCCTCTCCACTGTATAACAAGATAAACGGCTGCTAAAAAAGCGAGACTGATGATGGTGGGCTTATGAATTTTCATGATTTATTCCTTTCCTTATTTTCTTTATACAGTATCACAAAGCCGAGAAAAGATATAGAAAGTGCTATTTTCATATTCTTACGTTTTTATTTTATTCTCGTATTATTTATCTTGCAAAAGACCAATATTCTCTTTATGATAGAAATGAAATAATAATGAAATTTTCTGATTAAAATGAAATAAAAATGAAAAGGAGAAAGCGATGTATAGTAGAGATAAATTAAAAAAATTACGGGAAGATAGGGGACTAACACAATATGAATTGGCGAAAATTGCCGGAATCTCGGTGGTTACTCTTAATAAAATAGAATCATCAGACTTAGCCAAGCCATTTGCAAAAACACTGAATAAAATTGCGCAGGCATTGGGAGTAGGTATAGATGAGCTAAGCGAGTCTGAAAGAAAGAGCAGTCCGGATGTATTTTCCGAAATAAATGCAGCCATATGCAGTAGAGCAAAGGTCATTGAGGATTTGATGAAAATAGATTCTTTTATGTTTGGCTATATCCAAAAGCAATTGGATATATTTAGAAGAGATTTAGGCCAATTTTTTGGAATCTCGGATTCTATTTTATTGGAGGCGGTACTTTTTTCAGGAGCATCGTGGTCACGCCCCGGAAATACTACCCATGAAAGCCATTTTCCTGAAGTGCTGGGAGACTTACTGGCGCTGCAGGGCTTTTCCATTCGCGTAGATAGAACAAATATTATTATAGATACGGAAGACAAAATTGAAGAATATGCCAAAGCAAGATGCGTGTACGGGATTTGTAACAGGGAGGGAGAGCTACTTAGAATAGGGGAAACAATAGATTTACCGCGCCGTTTTCACGAACATATTTCAAAACTAAAAAAGGAAGAATATCCTTCGATGAAGAAATATTTAAAAGGTACAGCGCAGTTCAGAATCGATTATCATTTTAAGTTATTGGCGCTTGAACCCGAAAAGTTAAGTGGATTACAATCAGCTACATGGAGATATTATGCGGAAACAAAACTGATTCTGGAAGAAAAAACATATTTAAAGGGGAATAGTTATAATGGAAAAGCAATTGTTACCGGAGATTGTTTAATCCCTGAACGTGTGCAAAAAGAAATTCTTCAATATTATCACAAGATTGAATTATAATTCTTAACGAGATATCCCACGCTTTTCGAGCAGTACCTTGTTTTACTCATAATGCGATTGTGAGAAAAGGACTATCTCATATTCATTAAAGCATATATATTAGAGTAAGGATAAGGGATAAGCCCCTTATCCTAAGAAACACGAAGTTACTATATCATTTGCTGAGGGAAATATGACAACAACAAAACTTTGGAATCGAAATTTTAGCTTGGTGATTCTTGCGTCTACGATGGGAACGATTGGGGGAATTGCAGGAGGTTTTGCACTGGCGTTCCTGGTTTTCGATGAAACCGGGAGCACTTTGGCATCCGCTCTGATTGTGGCAATACAGCTTCTTCCCTTCCTGTTTATCCCTATCGTCATTGCGCCTATTATGGATAGGCTTCCGAGAAAGACCTTTCTGGTCATGGGAGATGTTGCCAATTCCTTTTTGATTTTCGGCATGGGACTATGGCTCTTGTTTTTTGACTTTTCCTACATTGGGTATCTCGCGCTGTCTTTGCTTCTGGCCTGTCTCGGATCGGTAGACGAGTTGGCCTTCACCAGTATTTATCCGGAGCTTATCCCGAAAGGCGCGGAGCAAAAGGGCTATGCGGTATCTTCCATTCTTTATCCGGTTTTAACGGTGATTATGACGCCGTTTGCCGCAGTGCTTTTGGACACGTTCGGTGTGGCATGGATTCTGATTGCGCAGGGCGGACTATCGCTTCTTGCCGCTATCACGGAGAGTTTTATTCGTCTGGATGAAACGGAACGGCATCATTCCGAACCCTATTCTCTTAAGGCATGGGGCTCGGATATACGGGAGGCGGTACAGTATTTAAAGAAAGAACGCGGTCTTTTAGGTCTTTATGAATATATGGCGGTGAGCAATGGTGTTGACTGTGCCTATTCTCCCCTTCTCATCGCTTTTTTCCGTACTTTTCCGGGCTTCACGGCGGCAATGTATGCCGCATTTTCCGTGGTGGAGTTTATAGGAAGGTCCATCGGCAGTGCATTACAATATCGAATTAAAATTCCGGATAAGAAGAAATTCGGTTTCGTGTTTTTGGTCTATCAAAGCTATTCCGCGATGGACATGTGTTTGCTCTGGCTTCCTTATCCTTTGATGCTTTTAAACAGAGGAATTTGCGGTTTTCTCGGGAGTAACAGCGCCATCATAAGAAATGCAGCCGTGCAGACTTATATTCCGGAGAGACTTAGGTCTCGTGTCAATGCTTTCCAGGGGGTTCTGGTTACAGCCGGTTGCAGTGCATTTTCTTTAGTGATGGGCTTTCTTGGAGAGATACTGGATTATCGATGGTGCATTACGATTGGCGGAACAATTACCCTTCTGGCCGGTTTTGTTCTGATTTTGGGAAGGCAGAAAGCGCTTCGCAGGATTTATGAATCGGAGGAAGAAAGGAGCCTATCTTAACCATGAAAATTCCTTTTGAACTCCTTAGCGGGATTATCCTGCTTGACGTTTCTGTAAACGGTAAGTGCGGGAAAATGGCGTTTGATACCGGTGCCATGCAAACATGTCTGAACGGCAGTCATTTTAAAGATTTTGAGGGAGAGCGGAAAGAAGTATCCAAGTTTGACGGAGCGGTAAAGACGGAAACTACCGTAAAGGGAAAGTGCGATATACAGTGTCAAGATTGGAACTTGAGCGATATACCTGTTATCCTTCTGGATATGGACTATGTGGAGAAGCCGCTAAAGGCAGTAAAGCCGGATCTCATTTTCCTGGGAACCATGGGAATCGATCTTATCAGGAGCCATAAAGTGCTTCTGCATTATGCTGCCTCAGAGTTGATATTGGATGAAGAGTTTTCCATTCCTGCGGAAATCTACGAGATGCATACGGATATTCTCCCTGTAGTGGACGTCTCTATCGGAGAAGAAAGCTATAAGTTTGTTTTGGATACCGGCGCGAATACCTGTATGTTGGAGGATTCCTTTAAGCAGAAAGACTTTCCGGCTGTGAATGCGGCTTCCTCTGTAGTTCAAATCCCGAAAATGACTGCGCTTGGAAAAGAGTACGGTGATGTAATGGCCGTTATAACGGATATGTCTGCCATTCAATCCAAGCTTCCTGTGTCAGGCGTCATCGGATATCAGATTCTAAAAGATGGCATCTCTTATTTTGATTTTGA
>CAUSIX010000159.1:0-4499 GCA_963531555.1 uncultured Oribacterium sp. | reverse complement strand
CGCTTTCGCAAGCATGGTCTTACCGGTTCCGGGAGGGCCTACGAGAAGAGCGCCCTTAGGAATCTTCGCACCGATTTTCGAATATTTGTCCGGACTGTTTAAGTAATCCACCATTTCGGTAAGAAGTTCCTTCGCCTCGTCCTCTCCGGCTACATCTTTAAAACGAATACTATCGTCTTTTTTCTCATATTCTCTTGCGTTGGACTTTCCGAAACCGCCGAGACCGAAGCCTCCGCCTCCCATACCTCCCATTGCGGAAGTCATACGCTTAGAAAGCCAGCTTCCCACCGCCATAAAAAGGATTAACGGAAGAATCCAGGAGAAAATAAAGTTCAAAAGAAAATTATTTTCTACAGGAAGAGTTTCATTATATTTTACCCCCTGCGCCGTAAGTTCACTTAAAACCTGTGCTTCCGTAAACTCATTCTTAAGCCTTGTCGTACTGTAGAGGATATCTTTCCCATCCTTTTCCACTTCATACTTAATTCTGTTCTCTCACAGTTCAACCGCCTTCACTTCTTTGTTTTCCACTGCTTTTTGGAAATCGGAATACGTACTGCTCTCAATTCTGGATTGCCTTATGGCGGGAATCACAAAACTATTTAAAAGCAAAGTAATAATCAATGCCGAAAAAACATAGAATATAAAGGGTGTGGGTCTATTCCCGTTATTTCCCTGTTTCTTACGATTCTGCATATCCGGGAAAAAATCATCAAAATTCGGAAATGAATTTTTTTTATCCATACACTTCTCTCCTTACTTCATTTCATCTTGTCCCTCTAAGCGAAAAAAAGGACTCTATGCCTCGCAGTATAGAGTCCTTTTGTGTTCAAAGTATGAAAATATTCAAGAATCAATCTACATAATCTTCTTAATCAGTTCGCAAAGCTCCTCTACTGCATCTTCTTTTCCGCCCTGTATTTCTTCCACCACACAGGAAGCAATGTGCCTTTGTAAAAGTTCTTTACTGAAAGCCTTTAGAGCAGAGGAAACGGAGCTGACCTGTGTAATAATATCCACGCAGTAGCGATCTTCAAGGAGCATGTTCCGAATCCCCTTAATCTGTCCTTCCATCCGATTCAAGCGGGAAATCAAAGCCTTCTTTTCGGCCTCATCCCGAGGATGCAGTTTTTTTCTCTCTGCACAATGACATTTCTCCATGAAGCACCTGTCTTATTCTATGTTGGTCACGCCGTAGTCCTCTTTCTCTACTGCCGCTTTTAGTGTAGCATTATCCACTTCTTTCTTTAATAAAACGGTCGCCGTCCCGCTCTCATGGCTCACTTCCGCATGATTCACTCCTTCCACGGCCTCCAATGCCTTCTTTACTCTGGCTTCACAATGCCCGCACATCATTCCTGTAATGTTCATCTTCTTTTCCATTCTCTTTTCCTCCTGTTTTTTGTTTTGATCATTTATATTTTCTTTTTGATTCATCAGCACTGTTCCTGTTGCGGAAAATTCCGCCAAAAGTTCTTCTTTCTTTTCTTCCCCGATTCCTCTTTTTTTGTCTCCCTTAGCCTCTTTTACGGAAAACAGATTCAGTCGAAGGGCATTGAGACAAACCGTGACACTGGAAAGGCTCATGGCAAGAGCCCCTACCATCGGATTCATTTCAAAATTCCAGTGGAAGACCGCAGAGTAAAAGCCTGCCGCAAGGGGAATACAGATTACATTGTAGAAAAAGGCCCAGAACAAATTTTCATGAATATTTCGAATCGTGGCACGAGAGAGACGAATACTTCTCGGAATATCCAAAACCTTCGACTTCATGAGCACGATGTCCGCGGCATCGATGGCGACATCCGTTCCGGCCCCGATAGCAATCCCGAGGTCTGCCCTTGTTAAGGCTACGGCATCATTGATTCCGTCTCCCACCATAGCTACTTTTCCGTAAGCCTGCAACTTCTTAATCACTTCTTCCTTCCCGTCAGGAAGCACTTCACTAACCACCAAGTCTACACCGGCTTCTTTTGCAATAGCCTCCGCCGTACTCTTCCGGTCTCCTGTCAGCATCACGGTGAAAATACCCTGCTTTTTCAGTTCCGCTACCCCTTCCTTTGCATCTTCCTTTAGGCTGTCCGCTACGGAAATGGCACCTAAGACTTCCTCTCCTTTTACAAAGAAGAGATTGGTCTTTCCCTCCTTGGAGAGAGGCACAAGCTTTTCCAAAAATTCCTCTTCCACAGAAAAATGCTCCCGCACATAGCCTTCAGAGCAGGCAAAAAGGCTTTCTCCCTGATAACTTGCCGACACACCGTGTCCCGTCATTGCCTGAAAATCCTCCACCGGATAAGGACTGATCTTATGCTCCTCTCCATAGACTTCTATCGCCTTCGCAAGCGGGTGCTCGGAGTTTTTTTCAATAGAGACCGCAAGCTGTAAAAGTGCCTCTCTCTTTTCTTCCTCCACAGGAGAAATGTCCGTCACTATAGGGCTACCGTTCGTAAGTGTGCCGGTTTTATCCAGTGCGAGAATTTCTATCTTTCCGGCTTCTTCCAGGGAAGATGCCGTCTTAAAAAGAATCCCGTTTTTCGCTCCTACACCGTTTCCGACCATAATTGCAACCGGGGTTGCCAGCCCCAAAGCGCAGGGACAACTGATAACCAAAACCGCCACTCCCCGAGAAAGTGCGGAAGAAAATTCCGCTCCGCTTCCCAGTACAATAAGGAAGGTGAGGAGAGCCGTTCCCATGACAAAAGGAACAAAGACCGCGGAAATCTTATCCGCAATACGGGAAATCGGTGCCTTCGTTGCCGCTGCATTGGAAACCATTTCAATGATTTGGGAAAGACTTGTGTCTTTTCCTACCCTGAGTGCTCTTCCCGTGATAAAGCCGGAACGATTTAAGGTACCGGCAGAGAGCCTTGCGCCCTCTTCTTTATCTACCGGAATAGATTCTCCGGTAAGTGCCGACTCGTCTACCGCCGTTCTTCCGGAAAGAACGATGCCGTCCACCGGAATCTGCTCACCTGGCTTCACCAGAAACGTATCGTTCACTTCCACTTCTTCAATCGGAACAGTGCTTTCCACTCCGTCTCTTACTACCACAGCGGTCTTAGGACTTAAATTCATAAGCCCCTGCAAGGCACTCGTGGTTCTTCCCTTGGAAATAGACTCCAGCATCTTCCCGAGGGTAATCAGAGTCGGAATCATTGCCGCCGTCTCAAAGTAGAGGTGATGCCCGATATGATGCGCCATTTCCGGATTTCCCAGTTCCAAATAATAGTTGATTCCGTATAAAACTCCCAGTGAATACAGGAAGGATGCCGTAGAGCCCAGTGCCACAAGGCTATCCATATTGGGGGAGAGATGAAACAGGGCAGAAAAGCCGGAAGTAAAAAACTTCTTGTTGATCAGCATGACAATAATGGCAAGCAGCATTTCCGTAAGTGCCAGAATCCCCGGATATTGTAAAACCGTAGGCAACGAAACATGGAAAAGCATCGGTCCCATGGATAAAGACATGAGTAAAACGAGGAAGAGCAGCGAGTGCAGAAAACGTTTTTTTAATGCTGCCGTTTCCTGATCTGAAAAAGAAGCCTGCCCTCGATGATTCTTACTGCCTCCATTACCGTTCTGATAATCCTTGTTCCCCTGACTGTCTTCGGATACAAAGCCGTAGCCGGCTTTCTCCACTGCTTCCTGAATTGCCGTCTCCGAGGCATCCCCTTCCACAATTAAGCTGTTCGTAAGGAGAGAAACCGAGCAGGACGTTACGCCGGGAAGCTTTCCCACTGCCTTCTCCACCCTTGCCTGACAAGCTGCACAGGACATACCGGTTACCGTATATTTTTTCATTTAACCCTCCTACTCTTAAGATAAAGCAGTTTATGAGACTGTCTTATAAACTGTCCTTTCGGAGGGTATAATATACCCCTGTGGGGTATGTGTCAAGTTCTCCACAGGGAAATGCTTAAGTTTTTTCTATTCCTGTATTTCCAATAGATTATATGCATCAAATTCTTTATTTTCGAGAATTTTAAGGCCTATGTCTATAATTGATTTATACATATTTTCAAACTGAATCGTCTTTTGAATAATCCCTCTTTTTTCCAAATCTTTTCCCTTATTCTCTCCGTCAAATCCATTTATTCCATAAAAATCTATTCCGGATTCTCTGAGCTTTCTTGCTCCCAAGTACGCCCCATATGCCATTTCATCATCTAACGCAACAACATCTCGTGCCCTCTTCCCGGAAACCAAATAATATTTCATAATATTTTCAGCATCATCTCTATTCCTGTTTCCTTCCAAAATGGTAAGTTCATCCAAAAGACCACTTTCCAAGTTGTCTAAAAATCCCGCTTCTCTTTCCCGATTTACGCAGTCTATTTTTTCTCCGCTAATGAGAAGTAATCCCTCTTCCGCTCTGCCTTTAACATTCAATATTTTTGCCAGCTGATTGCCTGATTAATAATTGTTATATCCGATAAAAGCAGTGTAACAATCCAAAAAAGAAATGTCATCAAAAATAATTATCTTTACTTTCTTAATGA
>CAUSIX010000158.1:0-4505 GCA_963531555.1 uncultured Oribacterium sp. | reverse complement strand
CCTGCTTCGTAAGGCAAAGCCGGTATATACCGTTCTTAAGGGCTGGCACTGTGACATTCGGGGAATTCGGAATTATGAGGAATTACCGAAGGAGTGTAAGGACTATATCGACTTCATTGAGAAGGAGCTCGAGGTTCCGATCACTATGGTCTCCAATGGCCCGGAAAGACATGAAATGCTGAAGAGAACACCGAAGATTTAGAAAGGAAAGAGTATGGCGCATTGTCCGAATTGCGGAGGAGAGGTACGATTCTCTATCGACAGTCAGGACTTGGCATGCCTGAACTGTCATACTCATTTTGACCCGGTAACGTATAACAGCACTCCGGAAGGCATGGAACAGGAAGTCTATGAAACGAAGATTTTCACCTGCCCGAACTGCGGTGCGGAAATAGAAAGTACGGACCTGTCGACTACCGGTTTTTGTGCGTATTGCGGATCGGCGGTGGTCTTTGAGAGCCGTATAGAAAAGGAGAAAAAACCGCAGAAGATTATCCCCTTTCAGATTACGAAAGAAAAGTGTAAGGAGCTTTATTTAAAGAAGATTCATTCCTTTTACTATCGAAAGAAGGATCTGGAGGATCCGGCGTATCTGGATCACTTTGTAGGGTTTTATCTCCCTTACTGGTTGTACAACTATGACTTTAGCGGTGACATTTTGCTAAAGGGGAGCAAAAAGTACAGCAGAGGAAACTATGTTATCCTGGAGGAATACGATCTTCAAGGAAAGCTAAGCGGAGAAGCGGAAAGTATTCCTTTTGATGCTTCTCTTCGTTTTGATGATGATATTTCCGGAGTGATTGCCCCTTTTTCCAGAGAGAAAATCAAGGAATTTAATCCGAACTATCTTCTCGGATTTTACAGTGAAATTGCGGATGTAGAGTCTTCCGGCTATGATAAAGAAGCCTTTTCCATGCTGATGGAAGAGGTGAATAGAACTGTTTTGGGACATGACGGTTTTAACAGGCCAGATATTCATGTAGAAAACGGATGTAATCCGAATTCTTTAAAAAAGGAAGGCTCCGTCGGAAGAGCGGTATTTCCTATTTGGTTCTTAAGTTATAAAAAGAACGATCGAATTGCCTATGCCGTAGTCAATGGAGAAACGGGAAAGGTATATTGTGATATTCCGATTGATGAAAAGAAGTTCCATAGGACGTCTTTCCTCTTTGCACTTCCTATATTCTTTATTTTAAACCTGTTCTTGCAAATTTCAGCGGACTTACTTCCTATTCTTACCCTTATTCTCTCTATTTTTCTTATCTTTTTAGCACAGCTTCAGATGGCAAAGATTCGGGCAAGGGATAAGTTGGCCTTACGTTATAATAAGAAGCAGAGAGTGAAAGAGGAAAATAGCAGTAAAAGGAGCGGAACGGCGGGCGGTGTAATAGCCCTCCTGCTTTCCGTTATGATTTTACTGTGGCATCCGGTGCATGACGAGTATTACTATATTGCGGCAGCACTTTCCGCATTTGCTTCCATCCTCTCTTTAAGAGATATGATTCGTAAGTTTAATGAGTTGAGCACCCGTGCAGTCCCTGATTTTTTTGAAAAGAAGGAGGAGTGATGAATAAGACGATTTGGAAAACCCTTCTTTTGACTTTTTGTATCAGTATTTTCACTCTTGGAAAAAGCTATGCGCTGGATCAAGCTGCCTTTCTTGCTTCTTCCGTTTATCAAAACAAGGATACGGGATATACGGCTTATATTGACGATGAAGAAGATTTACTAAGCAGCGAGGAAGAGGAGAATTTAAGAAAACAACTGATTCCTTTGACAGAATACGGTAATGTGGCTTTCCTTTCCGGTAGAGGAGAATACAGTGCGGAAAGTACGATTCGAAACTTTTATCGTACGGTTTTTTCCGGAAAAAGCGGGTTGATTTTCTTTATTGATATGGAAAATAGAGAAATTCGGATAGAAAGCGGCGGAATTTTTTATAAGACAATCACACCCGCAGTGGCGAATACGATTACCGACAATGTCTATCGTTTTGCGGCAGCAGGAGAGTTCGATAAGACGGCTTCACTCGCTTTTTCTCAAGTAGAAGCTAAAATGGAGGGACGTTTCCTTGTCGCCCCGATGCGATGGATCAGCAATGTCTTTCTTGCTCTATTTTTGGGACTGCTGTTTAATTTTACCTTCCTGCTTTTCTCTTGGCAGCAAAAGAAAGCAAGCGCTCATGCTGTCCTTACGGCGCTTCATCCGAATATTAAACTGGAGGACAAGACGGTCATCCTAACGAGGCAACATAAGATGCGAGTCAGTTCCGGCAGTAGCGGAAGATCCGGCGGTGGCGGCTTTTCCGGTGGAGGCGGTTTTTCCGGAGGAGGCAGTTCTTCCGGTGGAGGCGGACATCGATTTTAAGTAATCGAGGTATTGCGCACTCAGAATAACAGGATTAGCTATAGTTTAAGACTATATCTAAATCCTGTTTTTTTGTATTTAATAAAGACGGTTCTTTAGGCTATACTGGATACACCTTGGTGCGCTCTACAGGCTACAGGAGCTGGACTAATGGGAAAGGAAAAGATAGAATGATAAAGGTTTATGAGTGTAAGCTAAAGAACTTATGAAAAAAGAAGTAAAAAGCTTATGGAAAAAGAAGTAACATTTTATGAAAAAGAAAAAGTAAGGAGAAAAATCTATGCAAACATCAGTTATAGGCTTTCCCAGAGTGGGAGAATTAAGGGAACTTAAGTTCACAACGGAGAAGTTTTTCCAGGGCTTGGTATCTGCGCAGGAATTAGAGGCTCTCGCAAAGGATATTCGGAAAAAGCAGTGGCTGAAGATGCAGGAGAAGGAAGTGGATTTCATTCCTTCCAACGATTTCTCCTTTTACGATAACTTTTTGGATGCAGCCGTTCTTTTTAATATTATCCCGGAGCGTTATAGAGAATTGTCTTTAAGCCCGTTGGACAAGTCCTTTGCCATGGCTAGAGGCTATAAGGGTCCTGCAGGAGATGTGAAGGCTCTTGCTATGAAGAAGTGGTTTAATACGAACTATCACTATATGGTTGCGGAGATTTCCGATGAGGATGAGATTCGTCTCGCAGGCGAAAAGCCTTTTAAGGAGTACGAAGAAGCGAAGGCTTTGGGGGTGGAGACTAAGCCGGTAGTTATCGGACCGTTTACCTTGTTAAAGCTTCTCCGCTATACCGAAAAGAAGACGGAGAAAGATTTCCTTCCTCAGGCTGTATCCGCGTACAAGGCATATGTGGAAAAGTTTGCTTCTCTCGGTGCAAAGTGGCTGGCCTTTGATGAGGCTTACCTTGTAAGAGACTTGGATAAGGAAGACCTCACACTTTTCACCGCTTTATATCAGGAGATTCTTTCCGTAAAGGGAGAGACTAAGGTATTGTTACAGACCTATTTCGGTGATGTACGGGATGCTTATGAAAGTATATTAGCCCTTCCTTTTGACGGTGTCGGTCTAGACTTCCTCGAAGGAAAAGAAACAAAGAATCTGGTGTCTAAGGGCTTCCCGAAAGACAAGCTTCTTTTTGCGGGACTTGTAAACGGAAAGAATATCTGGAGAAACCATTACGAGAAGACCATAGAGCAGATAAAGGATTTAGAAAATAAGGGAATTTCGGTGGTGCTTGGTACTTCCTGCTCTTTACTTCATGTTCCCTATACCTTAGAAGGGGAAAATAAGCTTTCTGCGGAAATAAAGAGCCATTTCAGCTTTGCTGTGGAGAAGCTTTCCGAACTTTTGGATTTAAAGCGTATTCTGGACGGAAAGGCGGGGTCGGAAGTTTTAGAGGAAAATAAAGCCCTCTTTGCTACGGCAAGACCGAACAGCGAAGACAAGGCGGTAAAGGATCGTTGTGCATCGATTACCGATGCGGACTATACCAGACTTCCCGCATTTTCAGAAAGAGAAAAAATACAAAAAGAAGAATTTAAGCTTCCGCTTTTTCCCACAACGACTATCGGTTCCTTCCCGCAGAGTGCGGATATTCGTCAGAACAGAACCGCTTTTAAGAAGGGCGAGAAGACAAAGGAAGAGTATGTTTCTTTCAACAAAGAGAAGATTGCCGAGTGGGTAAAGATTCAGGAGGACTTGGACCTTGATGTCTTGGTGCATGGTGAGTTCGAAAGAAACGACATGGTGGAGTACTTCGGAGAGCTCTTAAGCGGCTTCTTATTTACCGAAAAGGCCTGGGTGCAGTCCTACGGAACCCGTTGTGTAAAGCCGCCCATCATCTGGGGAGATGTTCGAAGGCTGTCCGCCATGACGGTAGAATGGTCCACTTATGCGCAGAGCTTAACGAAGCGCCCCATGAAGGGAATGCTGACCGGACCGGTAACGATTTTAAACTGGTCTTTTCCAAGAGAAGATATCAGTGTTAAGGAAAGTACCAAGCAGATTGCTTTGGCTATCCGAGATGAGGTTTTGGACTTGGAGAAGAACGGAATCAAAGTTATTCAGGTCGATGAAGCTGCTTTAAGAGAGAAACTGCCTCTTCGTAAGTCGGACTGGTACAGCGAGTATCTGGACT
>CAUSIX010000157.1:0-4548 GCA_963531555.1 uncultured Oribacterium sp. | reverse complement strand
TACTTCGTAATCCTGCTCTAAAAGAGCCTTTCTCATGGAAGCGGCACCCTCCATCAGTTCACAAATATTTGCTCCGGTAACGGCAATGGGAAGTAGCCCGACAGCGGTCAGCACGGAGTATCTTCCTCCTACATCATCGGGCACCACAAATTCTTCATAGCCCATCTCATCGGCAAGGCTCTTCAAAGCCCCTCTTGCCTTGTCGGTTGTCGCATAAATTCTCTTTGCGGCTCCTTCTTTTCCGTACTTTTCTTCCAGCATAGCCTTAAACACGCGGAAGGCAATGGCCGGCTCGGTAGTGGTTCCGGACTTGGAAATGATATTTACGGAAAAATCCTTTCCCTTTAAAATCTGCTTTAAATCGGAAATGTACTTGGAGGAAATATTGTTTCCCACATAGTAAATCTCCGGTGTCTTTCTCTCTTCCTTCGGAAGTTCATTGTAGAAGCTGTGATTTAAAAATTCATTGGCCGCTCTAGCTCCAAGATAGGATCCGCCGATACCGATGACCAGTAAAACATCGGAATCCTCCTGAATCTTCTTTGCCGCTGCCTGAATCCTTTTAAACTCTTCTTTATCGTAATTCTCCGGAAGGTCTACCCAGCCGAGAAAATCGTTTCCGGCACCGCTCCCCTTCAGCAATATCTCTTTTGCCAAGAGAGTCTGTGCTTTAAAATTCGCCATCTCCTCTTCGGAAACAAACTGTCTTGCCTTCGACAAATCCAACTTCAGCATATTCTTCTCCTTTTCTCCTATTATCCTAAAATAGCTTCTATCATAAAAAATATAAAATACACAACTTCCGTTATTATAAAAACAGGCAAGAGGACACGCAAGTCTTTCTTCCCTGTTTTAGAAAACTTATCTTAAAAATACTTTAAAATCCTAAAGCAAAAAATGAATTCTAATTCTGCCCAAACCCTTCGCAAAATTTTATTCTGATGCAGATTAAACCCTTCGCAAAAACTCCAACATAAAATTCACCGTTTTTTCTATGGCCTTTGCTTCAAATTCCTCGTACACCGCTTCATTATTTGCCTCATCGGAAATGAAACGAAGAATCACAAAAGGAACGCCGTTTTTTGTGGCAATCTGCGCAATAGCGGCACCCTCCATTTCACAGCATGCGGCACCAAAGGTCTTCTTTAAATATTCCTTTGTTTCATGAGAGGATACAAAGCGGTCTCCGGTTACTACCCGTCCTATAAAGCTATTGTGTTCCGGATTAATTTCCTGATTTACCTCTACAGCGAGTTCCAAAAGACGCGGGTCCGCATCATATCCCAGCTTCTTATCGCCCGGCACCTTCCCGAGGGGATAATCAAAGCTTGTCACATCCACATCGTACTGCAAAGCATCCCTCGAAATCACGAGGTCAAAGATATGCACCTCCGGAGAAATCGCTCCGGCAATCCCGGTATTAAAAATATAGCTCGGTTGAAAACGGTCAATCAAAGCCTGCGTACAGGCTGCTGCATTGCACTTTCCAATCCCTGCACGAACAAGCACGACATCCTTTCCGGAGAGTCTCCCTTTATAAAAACGATAAGGGCCTTGTACGATTTCTTCCCGCTCTTCGCAGAGCTTAACCAAGTGGGCAACCTCTTCCTCCATGGCACCGATGATTCCAATCATTTTCTCTCCTTTTTTTCTACACTACGTTTCTTTTTTCTACACTACGATTTTCCATCCAGAACTGACTGGATAACAGCCAGAACATTCCTTCTGCCGTCTCTTTCTCTGGACGCTTCCATCGCTTTAATATACTTTTCCTTGTCCTCATGAAGTTTTTCAAGACAGTCCAAGAGTGCCGAAGGATTCTCCTCCAGTTCTTCCTGAGGAAGCACTACGGAAAAACCCTGCGCAGAAAAGGACTCCGCATTTAAAATCTGGTCTCCCCGAGAAGCTTTTTTCGGTAGAGGAATCAGGATGTTCGGCTTTTTTAAGGCCAGAATCTCATAAATGACATTTGCTCCGGCACGGGAAATCACAAAATCCGCCGCCTGATAGAGGTCGGCGAGTTCCTCGTTCACATAGGGAAACTGCCTGTAATACGCTAAATCGGAAAGAGACTTGTCCTCATTCTTCTTTCCACAGATATGGATGATGTCGTAGTTTTCCCCTAATTTTCTTAGATTCTCCCGAACGGCAGTGTTGATTGCCACAGAGCCCAGACTTCCGCCGATTACCATCAGAACCGGCTTTTCTCCGGAGAAGCCGCAAAGCCTTAAGCCCTCTTCCCTGCTTCCCTGTAAAAGCTCTTCTCTAATCGGCGCACCGGTACAAACCGCCTTCCCCTTAGGAAGAAGGGAAACCGTTTCTTGGAAATTACAGCAGATTTTCTTCGTAAAGGGAATGGTCAGCTTGTTTGCCAGTCCGGGTGTGAAATCCGACTCATGGCAAATAATCGGGATTCCGAGGCTTGCCGCCGCGAAAATCACCGGTACCGCAACAAAGCCCCCCTTGGAAAAGACCAAATCAATCTTCCAGTCCTGAATCTGCTTTCTTGCCTGAAAAAATCCGCCGATTACCCGAAAAGGATCTGTAAGATTCCGCAGAGAAAAATAGCGACGAAGCTTTCCTGTTGAAATCTCGAAGTAAGGGAGTCCCGCCTTTTCCGCCAGTTCCTTCTCTATGCCGTCCTTTGACCCCATGTAATAGATTGAATGCTTTTCTCTTAATTCCCCGAGTAAGGCAAGGTTCGCGGTCACATGTCCCGCCGTTCCTCCGCCGGTTAACAATATCTTAGCCATGAAGCTCCTTTACCATCTTTTCCTGCAAAACTTCCATTTCTCCATCAGCATATCCGGAAGGGTTCCAAGAGACAATATTTCCTTCCGTCCCGAAACGCGGAATAATGTGCACATGAAAGTGATGCACAGTCTGCCCGGCTACTTCGCCGTTATTTTGCACGATATTGCAGCCCTTCGCCCCCGTTGCCTTCATAATCGCCTTCGCCACTCTTTTTGCCAGAGGAAAGACCTTCTGAAGCACTGCATCATCCAGACTAAAAAGATCCTCTCCGTGGCTCTTCGGTAAAATAAGAGCATGACCGGGTGTGCCCGGTGCAATATCCAAAATCACCCGAAAATCCGCATCCTCATAAATGGTCTTCGAGGGAATCTCCCCGTTTGCTATTTTACAGAAAATACAATCCGCACTCATTTTTGCCTCCTTATCCTAGCTGGATTTTTACCGTTTCCAAGTAAATCTACTATAAAGACTACTGCAAATACTACTATAAATACTACTGTAAATACTTCTGCAAATATTGTCCGGTATAGGACTTCGGATTCTTTGCCACTTCCTCCGGGGTGCCGGTGCAAAGCACCGTTCCGCCGCCGGCCCCCCCTTCCGGTCCCATATCAATAAGATAATCAGCACATTTAATGACATCCAAATTATGCTCAATCACCAGCACGGTATTTCCGCCGTCGGCGAGTCTTTGCAGCATTTCCACCAGCTTCCGTACATCCTCAAAATGCAGTCCCGTAGTCGGCTCATCCAAGATATACAGTGTCTTTCCGGTACCTCTTCGGCTCAGCTCCGAAGCCAGCTTGATTCGCTGCGCCTCTCCTCCGGAAAGCTCGGTACTGGGCTGTCCCAGACGGATATAGGATAGTCCCACGTCCATCAAGGTCTGCATCTTACGACTAATGCTAGGAATATTTTCAAAAAATGTCAATGCCTCTTCCACCGTCATATTTAAAACATCATAGATGTTCTTTCCCTTGTATTTTACTTCCAGAGTTTCTCTGTTGTAGCGTTTCCCTCCGCAAACCTCACAGGGCACATAGACATCCGGCAGGAAGTGCATCTCAATCTTTACGATGCCGTCTCCGCTACAGGCTTCACAACGACCGCCTTTAACATTGAAGGAGAATCTTCCCTTGTTGTATCCTCTTTCCTTGGCATCCTTGGAACTCGCAAAGAGGTCACGAATGAGGTCAAAGACCCCGGTATAGGTTGCAGGATTCGAACGGGGAGTCCTTCCAATCGGACTTTGGTCGATGTCGATTACCTTATCCAAGTACTCCGTTCCTGTGATTTTACGGAACTTACCCGGTACCAATCTCGCCTTATTCAAGGTTTTCGCACAGTACTTGTGCACGATTTCATTTACGAGGGAGGACTTTCCGGAACCCGAAACTCCGGTCACACAGGTAAAAACCGAAAGCGGAATCTGTACATCGACATTCTTTAAGTTATTCTCCTCCGCACCGTAAACATCCAAGGTATGGGTATAGGCTCTTCTGCTTTTAGGAAGCGGAATCTTCTTTTTTCCGCTTAAGTACTGTCCCGTTATGGAAGCAGGATTTTGCATGATTTCTTCCGCCGTTCCCACGGCTACTACCTCTCCTCCGTGCTCTCCCGCACCGGGACCGATATCCACAATCATATCCGCTTCCCGCATGGTATCTTCATCATGCTCTACGACGATAACGGAGTTTCCGAGGTCCCGAAGCCGTTTTAAGGTCGCAATCAGCTTATCATTGTCTCTTTGGTGAAGACCGTTACTCGGCTCATCCAGAATATAAGCAACCCCCA
>CAUSIX010000156.1:0-4549 GCA_963531555.1 uncultured Oribacterium sp. | reverse complement strand
AGAAGCACTGAAAAATCGGGGACTTTATGATCAGTCTCTTTCTTTGGATATCCGATTTTTGAATAAAGAAGGAAAGGAAGTCGAGCCGAGCCTTCCGGTATCTCTGCGCTTTTATATCGAAAAGAAGCTTCTTCCGGAGAAAGTGGAGTCCGAGAACATAGCGATTCACCATCTGGTGGAGAAGGAAGAGGATGGAGAAATTGCGTATGTGGAGACACTCTCTGAGGCAAGTAGTACTGCTTTGGGAGAAGGAAAAGCGACAGTAAGTGTATCGGGAAGTACAGATACTCTGTTAGCTGAAGAAGTGCTCGAAGAGGATAAGGAGAGAAACGAGGAGAAGGACGAAAATAAGAAAGAAGAAAAGAAGGAAGTAAAGAAAGAAGTAAACTACAACGACTCAGAAGAAAATCCTGAGAACGGAGAAAAGCCGGCAGAAGTTGATAAGGAAGGCTATATCGTTAGGGAATGTAATGCGAAGAGCTTTTCTACATATAGTCTGACTTGGTCTGAAGGAGCTGGAAAAGATAATAATGCTAAGATTAGCTTTTATTATGTAGATGGTAACTTCAGACAAATGGGTCCCAAGGTAGATGTGGATATGTCAAAGTTTTTGCAACAGGAGCTCCTTTATCAAAACCCAAGATATAGTGGAGCTGCTTGGAAGACACTCTACGCTTTTCCCGGTCTTCCGGGATATACTAGGGACACATATATAAAAAATAAAGGGAAAGTAGGTGAAATAAACTTTGAAGAGGCAATATATCCCAGTAAGTATGATATTGGATATATGAAGGAGGGGGCATCTAATTATGTTTCTAATAGAAATGGTTATATATCATGGGGAGATCCCGTTGTCTATATGACAAGCGAGCGTGTTATTTTGCACAGCATTGATAAGGATCACGGACCGTATGATGGTAGAACTATATGGACAAGTAATCATGGAGCTTGTAATAAGAACTACTACTTCTTTTATAATTTGAACCAGAAGCCCCATAATCATAGCTATACTTCGCTTGATATGGAAATGAAACAGGAGAAGTACATTACAAAGAAGTCGGATGGCTCTTATGACTTGACTCTTACGGCGAGACCGATTATGGCGGGCGGAGGAAAGAACAAGCTGGATATTATTGTGGTTTATGATAAGTCTATCTATATGGGCTTGGATTTTGGCAGGGCTGTAGTGGAGAATGCTGAATTTCCTTATAATGACACGCATAATAATGCTGATTCAAAAAATGCAATTGCTAATTCAATCATGGATTCATTACTTGATGATATTGCGAAAAATCCGGGTTATGATACGCAATTTGCCTTAGTTACGATGGGAGGAACAAGAAATCTCAATGTCGATAATGTAGGTGGGTTCTCCGTGACGGATACGAAAGGAAATGACGCGGAAAAGGTGATCGGCTTCACGAAGGATTTCTCGGCTTTTAAACAAAAACTGGATTCTATCAGCATAGAGAAGGAGAAGAAAAAGGCGGAGTATCATGCAAATGCTTATGAACACCATGGGCTGAACTATGCCGCAGGAATAAAGGAAGCGGAAGCGTTCCAAAACGGAGAGGTAGTGGGAGCGGGCTGCCATAAGATAAGAGAGGATGCAAAGAGAGTGGTGCTTTTTCTTACATCCTATGACCCAAACTTTTCCTATTTTCCACAATACGAAGGTGACGGAAATACTAACTACTTCTTACGGAAGGCAGAACTTCATGGAAATGTAGTTGGTCAGTTCCCCGGGAGGGTGAAGGACCGTTTGCAGCTTGGGCCGGATAGATACAAATCTTTAAAGTATTATGACTATTTTTGGAAACCTAAAGCAGGGGAAAAAAATTATCGTTTGTTCTCAGGGTATTCTTACGGAAGCGGGCGAGGCTTTGAAGAAGTTGCACTAACTCAGGCTCGAGGAGCACTTACCGAGCTAAACAAAATAGATGCTTTTTATGCTATTGGCTTGGGGCCGGATTCGAACTATAGTCATCTTGGTGAATTAATTGGTGCAAAAGAGGAATGGGCAATGGAAAATCATCCATTAGCGCAACCGCTGAGTAAAGACATAAAGCAGGAAGTGATTAAAATAACAAGCAATCAGGGGTCTGATTTAGTGGCAAAGAAAGTTGAGCTTAGAGATAAAATTACACCCCCGATTCATATCGGTGAAGTAAACATCTGGGACCAACTTAGTGAGAATGTGCAAGTGAACTTCAATAATTCGAATCCGGCGGATAGGGCTGCAAAGCTAAGAGCGGAGGTCTGGAAGATAGATGATAAGGGAAAGCCGATTGCCAAAGTGGATAATCCCGGAGACTTGGAAGGCTTTTCCGGCTTTAAGGGCTTAGAAGCAAGCTATGATCAGGTTAAAGAAGTCATTGAATTAAAGACTAAGCCCGGAGAGTTCAGCTTCCCTGATGGCTATGAAATTCGTTTGACAGTCAATGTAAAACCTACAATTAAAGCCTATGAGAAGTACCAGAAGAATTTTATGGATTACTTTGATAAGGAAGATGAGCGTAAGGTTCGGGTCGGTCCGAACGGTGATATTGGGTATTTGGACAATGTTGACGGAAGCAATATCTCGGGAACACGGCAGGCAACATTCGGGAAAGGGAAAAAGACAGGAGACAAAGGGACGGATCAGTACTCTTTATACGGGGAAACGCCGGAATCGGAGTTTCATACCTCTTCGGAGAAAGACGGCTTTTACTCGAATGAAGGGGCATATCTAGAGTATGAACGGGTGAAAGCGAATAATCAGAGAGAAAATTCCGGGAAGAAGCTGTACAAAAAGCCGGTAGTGCAGGTTGAACCTGCCACGCTTCGCATTGTGAAGAGTTTTCAAGGGACTTCTAACTCGAATGAGGAGTTAGAGCTTTTGAAGAACTGCTCCTTTAAACTGGAGGAAGAAAAGAATGCCGGAACGGGCGCTTTTACGGAAGTGAAGACCTTTCAGATGATGAAGAGCGGTACGGAAACTAAGCTTGGCTACCTTGTTTCTGCCGAGCTAAACGGCACTGCCATTTCCGGAACGGGTAAGAATCCGACGAAAACCACTCCTGCAGGAACCTTGACGGAAGTGATGAATGGAGGACAGAAGCAATATGTTTTAACCATAGGCGGCTTAATTCCGGGAAGAAAGTACCGGGTTTCCGAGATAATTCCTTCCGGAAAAGACACGGTCACGATAGCAGGGAAAACCCTTCATTTTAAGAAGATAGATATTATTGCGACTTCTTCACGGACAATGAATACCGGATCAAGCGGAGCGTATGTGCTGGAAACGCTAAATCTTTCCGAAGCGGAAACGAAGGAGCTGAAGCTCAAAAATATCTATGAGACGGAAGAAAAGCAGATTCTTCGCATTCAGAAAAAGGTAAGCGGAACCTGGGGAGACAGGAATCTTCGCTTCCCCTTCCGTTTGAAGCTCTTTAAAGCGGGAGGAGTTGCGATTAATCAAACGGACTTTGACAGCTTGAAAGCGAACTTTTCTGCAGCTACGAAAAGTGCAATCAGCTTTCATGCCGCGGATTCCACGATTCGCTTCAGCTTAAAACACGGACAGGGACTGGACTTCCTGCTCCCTGCAGGCTATCAGTATCAGGTGGGAGAGGATCCGAAAGGGTATCTTCCGTCCGTGACGAGCGGATATACGCTTGGAATGATTCCCGTAGACGGCTATCGTTTTACCACGAAAAAAGTTTTGCAGAAGAAGACAGGAGGTACACAGGAAGTTTTGGAATTTGAAAACAGGAAAGATCCGATTCCGCCGATGGGGGCTTTAGCTTCGAGCCTTATCCTGCCGGGAAATCTCTTACTCTTTCTTGCCATGCTTATCTTTCTTTTACAAGTGAAGAAGAAAAGAAAGGAAAGAAAGTGAATTCCGGATAGATGCTCCTGAAATTGAGAAAATTTCGGAGGAATCGACGAAAATCGAGCAAAATCGAGGAAATTAAAAAAGGAATTGACAAGACATCCTTTTCTTGCTAGACTTAGACAGTCTTAGGACAGGAAAGTAGGTATCCACCTCACCTCGGCAGAGAACTGACCCGGGTTAAATTGATGATTTACTCTGTATATTTTCAATGGTGGATTGGCTTGCAATCCACCATATTTTTTTCTTGACGAGTATCGCTTGCAGAGTGTGCGGTACCTTGTTCTTGACAAGTGCTTAAGATAGACATCTTGTTTTTGACGAGTATCGTGTTTAAAGCGTGCGATATCTTGTTTATCGGAAACTGAAGATTGTATTGCAGAGAGGAGCTTATGGCAGCTAAAAAGAATGCGGAACTGGAAATTAACGAGCAGATAAGGGACAGAGAAGTCAGAGTAATCGGTGCGGAAGGAGAACAGCTTGGTGTTATGCCTGTTCGGGAAGCACAGCAGTTGGCACATGATGCGGATTTGGATCTCATTAAGATTGCGGCGACGGCAACTCCCCCGGTAGTGCGTATTGCGGATTATGGCAAGTATCGTTATGAACTTTTGCGCAAAGAAAAAGAGGCCAGAAAGAACCAGCATACTACAGAGTTGAAAGAGATTCGTATGA
>CAUSIX010000155.1:0-4583 GCA_963531555.1 uncultured Oribacterium sp. | reverse complement strand
CAAAACGATAGGAAATCAACTGCTTAAGGTAGCTATCACGCTTAATTTCCATAAAGTCGCTCCATTTTTTGTCTCCTCATCCTATAAAATCTTTCTTGTCTTTGAAGCAATCACTTTTTACTAAGACGATTTTTTCTTAGATACTCCGTAAAACTGGTTTCCGGAAGTCTTCTATTTTTGTTTAACATATTCTGCCAAATTGTATTTCCCTCAAGTTCCGTAATAATCTGTTTTTCCATTGCTTCCATCAAAATATGTCCTGTATCTACATGCTTCAGATGATATCTTTTAATGTATAAAGCAATGTCTTTATAATTATTACTGGCCAAAATACCATTGTACGTTTTAGTTAATGCAATTCCGGCCGCTTCACCGCGCCCAATCTGCTTCTCTCCTTTTATACCCTTAATCAAAGAACTATATAAATCATATTCTTCCGTTCCAGTAACAATCTGCTGTACACTTGCAACATTTGTACTAATCAGTTTATCCGCTCTTTGCTTTATATGCGGAATCGATGGATTAGATAACTCTTGATATACCGGATCCGGCAAGACTATTCTCCCGCTGTACAATTTTTGTAAAATATTGGTATTGTTTATCCATAAAAAAGCAGAAAGACAATCTGTATCGAAAAATAACTCATCAGTCATTAGGATATCCTTCCTCTTCATCCAAGTTAAAAACAATATCCGCTCTGAATCCATCCAGTAATAATTCTTCCTTTTTGCCCTCGGAGATTAACTCCATCTCCGAGAGTTTTTCCACCTTTCTCACATATTCCCCTGTAGTAAAATACTGTTTTCCTTCTAGTGAAGGAAGATAGAGTTCTTTACCATATCCTAGTTTTGCAGCTTCACGGGAAATTTTGATATCTTTGAATGGAGACATGGAATTCGCCGATACAAATCCATCCTTTTCAAGACGAAATAAAAGAGCCATATGACTAATCATGTACAGTTGCTCTAAATCTATAATTTTATTTAAAGTCCATCTATCAATCTTTTTTGCATACTGAAACAAGGTATCGTATGGCATAAGCAAATACCCAGCAAACATATCCGCTTCTTTTTCGGAATCTGGTTTATCATCTCCCATATGCATATCACAAACAACTCTTCCATCTATAGTCTCATAGAGTATATGGTATAGTTCATGGGCTAAAGTAAAGCGTTGTCTTCCATAAGACGTTGTTGAATTAATACAGATAATAATATCTTCATCCACCTTGGTACACATTCCGCTGATTCTCTGTGAAAGAGGATACTTTACTATGGTAATCTTCTTTTCTTTCCATCCATTGACAACAGCAAAAATGTCGATGGGAGAATAACTGTCTTCCCCTAAAATACGCCTTGTTTCCAATGCAAGTGAATTTAATTCTTGTGCTGTCTTCATCCTATTCCTCTTTAAGTTTCTCATTCATATATCGAATATTCATTGCAATTTTGTTTACGGCTGCTATGCTTTGCAAATCTTCTCCTTGAATGCTATTTGCTCTAAAAGCAAAATTAAGCGGAATATAGGCATCGCTCTGCCCCAAAAGATATGCTTCCGTACAGCCAAAAAGACTGCATAATTGATCCATCATGGTAACACTCATAGCTCTTGTTCCATTTTCAAGTTTTGTTATTAATGTTTGATCCACACCAAGGTATTTTGCCATCTGATCTTGGGTTAATTTGCAATCTTTTCTAAGTTTCTTTAATCGAAGATGAAGTTCCTTCTGTTCCATTTTCCCCTCCTGCTACAAAATCACCTAGAAATAATATACTCTTCTTTTGTCATATTTTCAATAATATTTATATGATTATTTATGACATACTTTTGACCATTTATAACTCA
Organism: uncultured Oribacterium sp.; assembly: GCA_963531555.1. Classification (GTDB taxonomy): domain Bacteria; phylum Bacillota; class Clostridia; order Lachnospirales; family Lachnospiraceae; genus Oribacterium. The sequence continues at coordinate 2,738 of CAUSIX010000155.1, read as the reverse complement.
TATTACCGGATAGTTGTAGGAAGAATAAAACCAGATAAGAAAAATCTACCAGCCTAAGAGCCGGTAGATTTTTTTGATAAACAGATTATTTACCTTTTTCAAAATGATCTCTTAATACCATTAATCTAATTATTAGAACAGCATTCAGAATAGTCGCTATTATAAGACCGGCACCAACCCAAAGCAGATCTATCACAAACCCTATAATGAAACATACGCTCCATTTCATAATTTGCTTACCACAAATGATGCATAGTTCTTTACTTTTATTGGATATATTTTCATCAAGATTATGTCCGGTTAAATATCGGATTGCTCTGCCGTTCGATCTAATAAATATAATCCCTATAATCAAATAGAGCAAAACCATCATGAAATCGATACATAAAAATACAAACATATTGATTACCTCTTTGGTATCCATAAATAGAGATGTTTATATCAAGCATTTACATCATATCGCTTCATGCTCCTGCACTATATCTCTTGCTCTTCCGTCCGCCATGAAATCATCCGAAAACATATCTACTGCTCTCATAAACGAATCCCACTTATTCTGTTTTGGAAGCAAAATAACAATATCCCCTATCTTATTCACTACTACCTCATCTGATGAAAATCGACACTCCTTAGGAAGTCTAATTGCCTGACTTCTTCTATTTTTAAAAACCTTTGCAGTCATCATTTAGATCACCTTCCTTTCCCTTGTAATATGCACTGAACATATATCTCAATATATACCAAGTCAAGAGCCTATCGATTTATACCTTCTTACACTATCGATTTATACCTTCTTACTCTGAACTGAAAATTAAACGGAGACTCCTGCGGATGTTCCGGCTGCTCTCGGGAAGGTTTTTCGCCGGAAAAGATTAACGCCTGATCATCGAGGTGATGGTCAGGCGTTTTGTTGCTTATTATTCCTGAATACATTTTTCAAGTTCCCGGCAGTAATTATTCTTATCTTTCGTCATCATCCGGCAATGGTCGTAGCCTTCCCATACCTTTATTTGGGCGAGCGGATAGGTCTTGGGAATCATCTTCTTTGCCTTCTTATAATCGAAATCCTTATCTCCGTACGAAAAGACACATTTCCTCTGAACATCATCGGCAAGCGGCGGCAGTTCCACGAATGCACAGTCGTGAACGATGTTTCGAATACTCTCCTCATTCATTGCGATAAAATGTTTTGCCAGAAGCGGAGCGGCCTCTTCTCCAAACATGGAGGACATCTTCTTCACACTAAGCTCCGGATCTGTAACAGCTTTCTTATGTTTATGCAGAAACACCATGCGGAGAATCCACTCCATCAGCTTTGCGTTAGTGTAGAAACTGCTTCCCTCAAAAAATAGATGGTTGAATGCAATATCATCATATTTGAGAAGCTGTAGAAGAACCACTCCGCCCAGTGAAGCCCCATATCCGAGTGAGAGCTCCGTGATATTTTTTTCAGCCAAATACTCATGGATCAGATTTGCCTCGTCAGCAGCACTCTTATAAGTATTCTTATCTGCATCGCCGTGCGCTGAGAGATCCGGTGCGAGATAACGGTATTCCTCTCCAATGATGTCAGCGATAAATGTCTTCATGCCGTTTGCTGACGAAAGCATCGGATGGATCAGAAGAATCACGTCCTCTTTTTCGTTATTCCAATCATGCATTATCATTTTTGAAATACCTCACTAGGAATCCCATAAATATAATCCCTATAATCAAATAGAGCAAAACCATCATGAAATCGAACCATAAAAATACAAACATATTTATACCTCTTCGTATCTTAAATGGTTAATTTTAGTGTTACTCTAAATCATAATACTCCATATATCGCTTAAATGATATTTTTGTTTGCTGAAACAAGAAATCATCCATTCTTTTTTATATAAAATAGCGGATGAAGTTCACTTCATCCGCCATAGAGCATAATCTCTTCGTCTTTAAAATATTTTAACAATAAACAAAATACTAATACAACTTCGCACCTGCCGGGATATGGTTATCCACCATCAAGAGGTGCAACTCTTCCTCGTCACTGTCCTTCTTATTGTTGATTGCGGAAAGTAACATACCGCAGGACTCTACTCCCATCATCGCCCTCGGGGGAAGATTGGTGATCGCAATCAAGGTCTTTCCAATCAGCTCTTCCGGCTCATAGTATGCATGAATTCCGGAGAGAATGGTTCTGTCGCTACCGGTTCCGTCGTCCAAGGTAAACTGTAAGAGCTTCTTACTCTTTGGAACGGCAACGCAATCCTTTACCTTTACCGCACGGAAGTCGGACTTACTGAAGGTCTCAAAGTCAACCTGTTCTTCAAAGAGCGGCTCAATCTTTACATTGCTAAAATCAATCTTGTTGTTCGGCGTAAAGAAACCATTGTTCGCATTTCCGATGCTTCCGGATTCGTCTTCAACGCCCTTCTTTCCTTCACCCTCTTTCTTCTCAAGAGGTTTCATTGTGGGGAAGAGGAGTACATCACGGATGGAGGCCGCATCGGTAAGAAGCATGACCAGACGGTCGATACCGTAGCCGATTCCGCCCGTTGGCGGCATTCCGATTTCCATAGCGTGAAGGAAGTCTTCGTCGGTGTGGTTCGCTTCCTCATCTCCCGCATCTGCCAGAGCATCCTGCGCCTTGAACCGCTCTCTCTGGTCGATTGGATCGTTTAGCGCGGACGACGCATTGGCCATCTCTCTTCCGGCGATAACGAGCGCAAAACGCTCGCCCTGGGAGGGGGCAG
>CAUSIX010000154.1:0-4599 GCA_963531555.1 uncultured Oribacterium sp. | reverse complement strand
AGAGACTACAGCTAAGCCTGATTCTCTTTCTTTTTTCCTATTAAAAGCTTTAATAGGGGAAGGGAAAGATCTTGCTTTCATAAAATGACAAAAAAATGATACAGCGTTTTTATTCCTCTGTAAAGGAGAGAGAAAATCATAGTTCTTTTTTAAAATTGCGTAAAAATTCTTGATTTTTACCTCTTATAGCCTTTATGATATAAAAGTTTTCAGAGGATAGCTTATGTTTTTTACAGTTCTCTCGATATAGTAATGAGGAAGAAGAGGAGAAATACCGATGCATGTGAAAAGGGAGCAGCTGGAGTTTTTAAGAAAATTCAGATACATTGTGGAAAATGAAGAATACAAGAAGTTGAAGAATGTGCCCAGACACGGCAGTACCAATACGTATGCGCATAGTGTGAGAGTCGCGATGATGGCTTACCGCTTAGCAAAGAAATGGAAGATGGATGCGGATAGTGCCGGAAAGATAGGGCTGCTTCATGACTTTTGTATGATTGACTATCATAAGGATGACGGAACAAGCCATGACGGAAGATGGTATTGCTTTTACCATGGGGAGGATGCGATTCTGAATTCGGAAAAACAGAATTTTTATTTGAACCATGTGGAGAAAAGGGCGATACTTACGCACATGTTTCCCTTATCTACCAGAGTGCCAAACAGTAGATTGGCTTACCTTCTGACTTTATCGGATAAGACCGTGGCATTACAGGAGTCATTACAAAATATTTCCATTGCTTTTGCTCATCTTCGCTATAAAACGATAGTGAATCAAAGAAAGCTTTTCCGCTATTTGAGAACAAAACTGAGCTTTTCATAAAGGGGTCTTACGCGTATCAGGGTTATCATTTTAAGATTGTCAGCTCTGCTTATCCCGAGTCGTTTACACAGGAGATATTCCGATTCTAAGCTTTATGATAATTCCGCTCTCCAAAGATAGAAGAGCCGATTCGCACAATACTGGATCCTTCTTCAATAGCAACTTCATAATCTCCGCTCATTCCCATGGAAAGCTCCGTTAAAGGAAGAGCGGGGAATTTTTTTTGCAGAGAAAAGAGTGCTTCCCTAAGCGTGCGAAAGACAGGCCGATTGTTCTCCGGGTCTTCGGTAAATGGTGCTACGGTCATAAGACCATGGATTTCAATGTGGGAAAAAGCAGTCATTTCCGCTATTCTTTCTTCCAACTCTTCTATAAAAAATCCGGACTTACTCTCTTCCTTTGCGACATTTACTTCGATGAGAATTTTTGCCATAGAATCTTTTTTGGCGAATTCACTGTCCAATGTTTCTGCAAGAGAGACGGAGTCTACAGAGTGAATGAGGACTACTTTTCCGGGCAGGTATTTTACCTTGTTTTTTTGTAAATGACCAATCATATGAAAACGGGGAGGACAGTCCTTCATTAAGGCATCCCCCAGCATGAGTTCATATTTATCACGAATTTCCTGAACCTTATTTTCCCCGAAATCATGAATACCGTAACGATAGGCTTCCTGCAAGGCGGAATAAGGCTTCGTCTTAGAAACACCGAGCAGGAGCACATCTTTTTCTTTACGCTTGGCACGACTGCATGCGAGGCGAATTCTTTCTCTAACCACTGCGATTTCTTTTTGCATAGTATGAACACTCCGATTGAAGAAAGTGAGTGATGCTTATTTTTCACTACTTCCTGTTTAAATCTAAAATATAATCTACAGCCTTCGGAAGCCCTTCTTCCAGAATATGCTCCGTGATATGATTGGCTACCGCTTTCGCTTCCGGCTTGGCATTCCCCATGGCAATGCCTAAACCAACGGAATCCAGCATTTCCACATCGTTCCAACCATCTCCGATAGCGGCAACTTCCGTCATGGAAATGCCCAAGCGTTCGATGATTTTCTGAATTCCGTGAATTTTGGAGACTCCTTTTTTGGCAATATCAAAGGACATTCCGTCCGACCAGCGGATTAAGTGGCAATCAGGCAGGCTTTCCTCTAAAAGAGGGACCTGCCTTTTCTTTAATATGGGAATCAGCATGAGTTGGCGATTTTTTTTGGCTTCTTCTAAAGGCAGCAGGGGAGGCACTCCCGTATGCACATAGGCCAGAGTACGGAGTAAATCCTCATTTACAAAATTCGCATAGAGACGTCTTTCCTCTAAGAAAAGCACAGGAAACGGCTCTTTCTCTAGAAGGAGAAGTAATTTCTCTACCATTACAGGAGGGATATCCTCCCGTAGAAGAACCTCTCCGAACTTGGGATCGAAGTAGGGAAGCTCTTCCTCCGGAATGTCCATAAGGAATTGATATTCCGGGGGCTTTTTACCCGGGTTTACAGAGAAATGTGCCTTAGCTTTAGCCGCATCAAGAATGTAGCTGTAGCCCCCGTCCAAGGTAACAAAGGCATCGAAGTACATTCCGTCCACAAGACCTTCATTATAGATTTCCACCCAATGCCTGCCTGTGGCAATGGCACAGTAAATCCCCGCCTCCTGCGCTTTCTTTATGGCCAGTTTAGTGCTTTCCGGAATAATTCCCGTTTCAAAAGGGCGAAGCGTACCGTCAATATCAAAAAATATGATTTTTATCATGCGACTTATTCATCCTCAGTTTGCAGTTCATTTCGAAATGGAGCTGCGACATTCTCATTTTCCGAATTGCCCATGGAAGGGTGAAGCTCTTCCTTCTCATTAAAAGGACTGCTGCTTTCTCTTAAGGCACTCACTAAACCGCTCATGTTCTGCAGGTCGGAGGGAATGATAATCTTTGTTGAACGACCGTTGGAGACTTTGGTAAAGGTTTCTAAAGCGCGGATACGGAGAACGGCTTCATCGGCATGAGCTTCGCGAAGAAGACGAATGCCCTCCGCCTCCGCTCTCTGCACATCTAAAATTGCCTGTGCTCGACCTTCCGCTTCTCGGATTTCTTTTTCCTTTTGTGCTTCCGCGGCAAGAATGGTTTTTTGCTTATCGGCTTCCGCGTTTAAGATAGCGGCTTGCTTGTTTCCTTCCGCAGTAAGGACGGCAGATTGTTTCTTGGCTTCCGCCAGTGTAATAGACTCTCTCTTTTCACGCTCCGCTTTCATCTGCTTTTCCATGGCTTCACGAATCGCATCGGGAGGAAGAATGTTCTTTAATTCTACGCGGTTTACTTTGATTCCCCAGGGGTCAGTTGCGACATCCAGTAAAGAACGCATTTGGGTGTTGATTTCATCACGGGAAGTCAGCGTGGTATCCAAATCCATGGAACCGATAATATTACGAAGCGTAGTGGCAGTCAGGTTTTCGATAGCGGCAATGGGATTCTCCACACCGTAGGCATAGAGCTTCGGATCGGTGATCACAAAGAAAACGACGGAGTCAATGCGCATAGTTACATTATCCTTAGTGATAACAGGCTGTGGAGGGAAATCGGCTACCTGCTCCTTTAAGTTGATGCGTTTTGCGATTCGATCCATAAAGGGGATGAGAATATGTACTCCCGGTCTCCATACGGAGTGGAAACTTCCGAGACGCTCAACGACCATGGCGCAGGCTTCCGGTACGATTCGAATAGTGGAAAGAAAAATTAAAAAAAGTACGATAAAAAATATAATGATAGGCATCTTTGTAATCCTTTCTGTTTGTTTTTAGCTAGGTGGAATGGCAATTGTTCAAGCTTTAGAAGGAGAAAGAGAGAAGCGTCACTTTTTTCGTGAAATGCTGTTTCGCCCCGGGCTGCTAAAGGCGCTATGGAATGCGTTTGTTTGGGAAGAATACGCATTCTTTATAGGAGAATTTGGCGTTCCAACGGGGATTTTAGCCTTAGTACCGAGATTTTGCGACAGAACATTTGTCTTTCCGGAAATCAGGGGAGACTTTTTATCGGCAGTTCTGTTTAAGTACGTCACTTTTCTGTCATTTCCGTGATATTCGCAGAAATTATCAGGTAAGGAGTGAGAACGATTAATATAAATGCGATCATCTAATACCCAAGGTTCCTTCACCAGCTTTTTACAAACGGGACAAAATCGACCCCGAAGTGCGGAATCACATATAGGGCAAATGAGCATAATAACCTCCTTTCTTCTCTGAACACTTATAAAAGAGAAAAAACTACTCGATTATAATAGCACATTTCAACAATTAATACAGTAGAGAAGAAAGGGATTACGTAGGGCTAAGTTTTTTCATATTCTTTTCGGAATAGAAATTCTCCATGACAGAGCTGATTTTCAGGGAAATATCCCTTTTTGAATCGGAGGCTTTCCAGCCTTCCACAATTGCCTTGGAAAAGGCAAGTAATTGGTGACGAATCCCCTCCCCCTCTAAAGGATAGAAGTATCGCCTGTTGTTATTGGGATCTTCAAAGCGAAGCTCGAAGTAATCCGTTTTCCACCAAGGTGCAGGGACATAGACATAGCCCTTTGTTCCGGAAATGATCAGTTCCCCTTCCGATTTAACTCCTTTTCCTACCTTGATAGAAGCGGTAGAACTTGGAAAGCTAAAGTCAATTTTAGTAAAGCTGTCATATTTCAGCGCTTCGTTTGCAAATAAAGAATGAATCTGTAGTTCATAGGGGCCGTTTAAGAGTTGAAAAATGGGAAGCATGGCTGTAGGACCCCAGGCACAGATACTGTT
>CAUSIX010000153.1:0-4644 GCA_963531555.1 uncultured Oribacterium sp. | reverse complement strand
ATAATTGGATATGCTTCTTGCACTGAAGCTATGTCCCACATTATCTAAAAGATATAAAATCATTCTCTCCAATAGTTCTACATCTCGAATGTTGTTACGCTGAACCACATCCTTTAAAAGCACGGAATTATATATATCTCTAAGATATTGCATAGAAGCATCTTTATCATAGCGAAGATTCACTAGGAAAGGCATCCCTCCCATTTCCAGATAATTCTTGAATTCTTCTGTAACGGAAACCTCTTCCTTTTCCTGTTTTATAGATTCCAGATATTCTTCGAAGGAAAATGGGAAAACCACAAACTCTACATAGCGTCCGCCAAGATATGTTGCCAGCTCTCCGGAAAGAAGCTTTGCATTGGAACCTGTGATATAGATATCACAATCAAAATCAACGCGGACAGAATTAATACATTTTTCCCACTGCTCCACTTCTTGAATTTCATCAAAAAACAAATAAACCTTTCCTTGAACAGATGAAATCCTTTTTTTCAGTTCTTGGTACAAAGAATCTGCTGTACAGAAATCAGCATTTTCCAAAGACTCAAAATTGAAGCTGATAAACTGCGTATCAGCGATGCCTTGACTTCGAATTTCTTCTTGAATCAGTTGGAGCATGACTGATTTCCCCGATCGGCGAATCCCGGTCAGAACTTTGATAATATCCTTTCCGATAAACGGCTTTATCTTATCTATGTATCTTTCTCGTTGAATCATCCGGGCATCCTCCTCTTGTTTTTTCACGATATAAGTATCTTCCATATAGTCAATATGAACATTATACTTTATATATGAAGAAAAAAGAAGATTTTTGTTCGATATAACTGACAAAAATCTTCTTTTGGCATGATTTGACAACTATAATAATTATTGTATGAATTTTTCAGTCGTGATTCTTTTTTATGAAGCTAAATTATTTTGCGATTTAGATAGCATCGTACAAGGCTTTCAATTTATCCATTGCCGGTTTATTGGAACAGATAGACAGCTCCGGAAATCTGCTGTAATTTGGCAACATCTCCAATGTCAAGTAATCATTATAAGCTATACTTTTTATTGCCTTTATCACCTCTATAAAATCCACATCTCCTGCAAATATGTCCACAAATGCGCCAAGCCCACTCTGATTCACTCTATAATCACTGACATGAATCTTTTTTATATACTTCCCTAATATTCTGATGTAATCGCTTGGATCACCTATGTACATCACATTTCCAATATCAAAATACGCACCGACATACTCCGAATGGATCTCCTCCAAAAATTTTTTAATCTCTAGCGGGGATAACAAAAACTTATTCCATACATTCTCTATCCCGATAGAGACTTTGTACTCTCCTGCTTTTTTCTCTAATTTGGAAAATAATTCATAAGCCCTATCATACGCTGCATCATAAGACACTTTTTCAGGATTTTTCACAAAATCACACTGTGTATATCCCGGAATAACTAAAATAGTATTTGCTCCAAGTATGCTTGCAAACTCCAATTGTCTTTCTATGATATCTTCCGCTCTTTTTCTAATACTTATGTCATTGGAAACAGGATTATTAGCCCACAAAGACCAGACGCCAACACTGGGTATTTCCAACCCGTTTGCATCCGCTATCTTTTTTATCTCCATTACTTCGCTCTTTGCCATCCCGGGATTTAAGTATCCATCTTCACTGAGCACCGGTTCAACCCCCCCATCGTCCATCTTACTTATTTGCGAAAAAATATTGTTTAAATCTGCTTTTTCTGAAAAAGAGAACATACTATATCCTAATTTCATACACTTTCTCCAAGCTCTACAATTCTACCTGTTTCTAAAGACTCCTTTATCGCTTCCATAACCTGCATAGTTTTTTGAATACTCTCTAAACTTACTATTTCCGACTCTCTATCTCCCTTAATGCATTCCACAAAATGTTCCAATTCCGATTGATAGGCATCAAAATTGCGAGTAAATATTTTTTCTATCCCTTTTTTACTATAGATATTCGAACTCCTTAATGCGCTTTCTCGATTTTCGAGATTTTTTCCCGCCTTCATCTCATACTCGTAACCTGCCTCATCTCCAACCATACAAAGCTTCATCGTAAAGGGGTAATTTTCGCTCATGCTGATTACTCCGTGAACACTTGCAATGATATCCCCGGAAAAGTTCATGCTTGTATTCACAAAATTCCAAGCATCATTTTCATCCTTAATTCCATTGGCATATACAGTGAGAGGTTTTCCAAATAAATACACTAAAAAGTCTATATCATGTAAATGCAGGTCAAATAATCCTCCTCCACTCATGCTTGCTTTTTTATACCATGCACTCCAATTTGGCGGCTCGGATAGTCTTTCCGCTTCAATATATCTTACTGTACCGAGACGACCGCTTTCATATATATTCTTCGCGTTGACATATTCTTCCCAAAATCTTAACACTTGTCCTAAATACAACTTTGTACCATTGTTTTTCAATACTCGAAATATCTTCTCTACAGAATCAATACTAAGAGTAATTGGCTTTTCACATAGAATATAGCGTACATATTCACTGGCTTTTATAATATACTCTTCATGTAAAAATGTTGGCAGGCAAATGTCCACAAAGTCGGCATTCAACGACTTAATAGCAGCTACCAAGTCTTCACTGTATAGACAATTATAGTCTTTCGCAAACTTTTCTCCTTTTTCCTTATTCTTATCTACAATAGCAAAAAGTTCAACTTCCTCCATGCTCTTATATATTGACGCATGAGTTTGCCCCATAAATCCTGCACCGACTATGATTACTCTTAACATTTTTTCCCTTTCATACTTGCCACATTGCTAAAAACTACTGCTGCTGCAATAATCACACCCGTTATTATTGTTTGTATATACGTTTCCACCTGCAAAATATTCATAGCATTACTGATAACACCCATTAAAATACATCCCAGAAAAGCACCTGCTATGCTTCCCTTTCCTCCTTCAAAGGTAACGCCTCCAATAATCGCTGCAGTAAGTGCGCTCGTTTCATATCCCAAACCCGCATTTGCCGTTATCGAATCTATCCTGGCAGAAAAAACAATTGCCGCTACAGAGCAAAAAATCCCCGATAACGAATAGATCAGTATCTTGTACTTATCGATTTCTATTCCACATAAATAAGCATTTTTCTCATTCCCGCCAATTGCCATAAGCCTCTTTCCGATAATTGTTTTATTCATCAAAATATAAGCTAAAAGAATCATTAAGATAAGCACGATAAGCATTGCCGGAAAAATTCCAAAAAATTTGGTTTTGCTTAAAAGATTAAATACACCGGAGAAACTCATGATTCTTCCCTTAGATATGGTAAGAGACAGACCGTAAAAGATTTGTCCGGTACCGAGTGTGATTATGAGCGGAATACATTTTGATTTTGCTATGATTAAGCCGTTCAATAATCCACAGAGCATGCCTGTAATAATGCCACAAACTATCACGATGATAATGCCATATCCTTTCGCCAGTAATGCAGCCATAACAACAGCAGAAAGTGCCATGATATTTCCGATAGAAAGGTCTATGCCGCCGCTTATCAGCAACATACTCATAGCCATAGTAAGTATGCCTATCACGGAAATCTGTCCCAAGATAGTAACGATATTTTTTATCGTTATAAATTTAGGATTAATCACTGTCACAGCAAAAATTATGACAAATATCACAAGCAGTAAAAGTATCCTTTGATCTTTCAGTATAAGCTTTTTCTCTTTCATGATTAATTTACCCCTAAAGCCTTTTCTATGATATTTCCTTCATTTATCTCATCACCTATCAGCTCTGTTTCTATTTTATGGTCTCTGATAACTAATACTCTGTCACTCATAGAAATAAGCTCCGGCATATCTGAACTTATCATTATTATGCTTTTTCCTTCTTTGCAAAGTTTAGACATCTGGCTATAAAACTCTGCCTTAGCACCAATATCTATACCTCTCGTCGGTTCATCAAAAATATAAATATTTTGGTTCATCAATAGCCATTTCGCAAGCACCACCTTTTGCTGATTTCCACCCGATAAATAGATAACTTCCGTGCTTAAGCTTGGTGCTTTTACATGTAAATCCTGAATCAAGGGAAGAATCTTCTCTTTTTGCTTTTTTACATTATTAAATACTCCTTTAAATATCTTCCCCAAGGCCACCAGACTAATATTATCTAAAACACTTGCCCTCAAACCAAGCCCCAATGCTTGTCTATCTTCCGTTATATGTGCAAAACCCTCATTTATGCCATCTTTAGGAGATTTTATCTTCACCGGCTTGCCATTAACATATACTTCTCCGCTATAAAAACGGTCTGCACCGGTTATTGCTCTGACTATCTCTGTCCTACCGGAACCAACCATTCCGGAAAATCCCAGTATCTCCCCTTTTTTTAAAGAAAAACTGATAGGCTCAAATTCTTCCTTTAGCTTTAGATCTTTTACTTCAAGTACAACTCCGCCTATTTCCGTTTTTTCTCTTGTGTAAAAACTATCTACAGATCTCCCTACCATATCCTTGGTAATTACCCGTAGGTCAATATTCTTACCCGGATTATCATAAGTGCTAATGGATTTTCCATCTCTTATAACACTTATTCTGTCATCTATTTCTCTATCATCATCTAAATAGTTAGAAATATAAAAAA